>CAYUTB010000116.1:0-7177 GCA_964447425.1 uncultured Candidatus Bathyarchaeia archaeon | reverse complement strand
CCTTCTGGTTTGGCGTAGTTGTGGGTGATGATGTATTCTTGTCCTTCTCTGTGGACTGGGCACTTTACGTGGGGTTTACCAGTCTCGGTGTTTAATGGTACCTTGTCTCCGTAGAGGGTCTTGGGTTCAACCACCTTCAGTACGGTGATCTTGACCTTATGACGAGTCATGGTACGATGAGCTTTTTATTAGCAGATAATAGTTTCCCAGTCTATTTGATTGAATTTAATGTTAGAATTTTTGTTGGGAAACATATTCTATTCGTAAAAGGCTCCTAGTTAGTTCTATATAGAAAAAAAGTAATCTAGATACATGAGTTCTAAAGAAGCGTCCGAGACAGGTAATTATGATAAAGCTGTTCACGGGGCTTGCTACATGTGTGATAGCTACTGCCCAACCCGGGTTTTCATAAAAAATGGGAAAGCTATCGAGGTTGAAATGCTTGATGACAAGATACGAGACCTCTGTCCTAGATGGCGGGCGCAACTGGATTTCGTGTATCATAAAGACCGGCTCCAGTATCCCTTAAAAAGGGTGGGAGAAAGAGGAGAAGGCGAGTTTGAGAAAATTAGCTGGGATGAGGCACTCGATACAATCGCAGATAAGCTATTAGAGCTAAAAAGGACACATGGTCCAGAATCTGTGGCATGGTACATAGCCTACACAAAGGAACCTAGACCATACTTCCGCAGACTTGTACACGGTTATGGTTCCCCTAATTACTGTACTGAGACTAGTAGCTGTTTCTCGGCAGGATGGTTAGCTGCGACTCTAAACTTTGGGAAAGAGTACGGGTATCTGCTTGGTAACTCGAGGGAGATAGACCCTGCGAGCAAGACGATGATGGTCTGGAGCAGCGGTGTAAGAGAATCCTCACCCCATTACTGGAACGATTATCTTGAAGCGAAGAAGAAGGGGCTAAAATTCATCGCTGTAGACCCTAGGCGAACAAGGTTTGCCCAGATGGCGGATATCCATCTGCAGCTTCGCCCCGGGACAGATGGCGCATTGGCTCTCGGGATGCTGAATGTTATCATAAATAACGAGCTATATGATGTGGATTTTGTCTCGAAGTGGACCGTTGGGTTCCAGGAGCTGGAGGAGTATGTGCAGGGGTTCCCCCCTGAGAAGGTCGCGGAGATAACAAGGGTACCAGAGGAGAAGATAATTGAAGCAGCGTACCTGTTTGCCACCAATAGACCCGGGAAGATCAGGACCAGCCCGGGGGCGACGATACATCATCAAAACGGTGTACAGAACACTAGAGCCATCCTGCTGATATCCGCGATAACTGGAAACATCGAGGTCCCGGGTGGAAACCGCGTAAGCTCCGTGAGTGCTCCAAAAAACAACATTACCCTTCAAGAGACGGTTCCAGAGATGCCGCCGGGAATTGGATCACAAAGGTTCCCTGTGTTTACCAGCCTGTTTGAGGAGATGCAGGCAAACGCTATCGTAGATCAGATTATCTCATCTGATCCTTACCCTGTGAAGGCGTTGATAGGGGCGGGTTTGAATCTGCAGTTCTTCGCCAACCACGATAGGTTAACCAAGACGCTGAAGAAACTTGACTTGCTGGTGGATATTGACTTATTCCATACGCCGGCGACCATGATATCCGACATAGTGCTACCCATATCCACTTGGCTCGAGAGAGATATCTTGGTGATGAAACCCGGTGGGCTCATTCGCTGGGTGAAGCCAGCCATCGAGCCAGTTGGAGAGACTTGGCCAGAGTGGAAGATCTATGCAGAGTTGGCAAAGAGGCTGGGGATCGGTGAGCTGTTCTATGATGGTGACATAACGAAGTGCTTTGAGTACATACTTGAGCCAACAGGGATCACCCTAGAACAACTATCCGAGAAGCCTGAGGGCATAGTGTACCCCGTGGAGAAGACCAAGGTAAGAAACTATGAGGGGGCGGGGTTCTCGACTCCTTCTGGGAAGGTTGAGATATGGTCATCGATCCTCAAGGAGCACGGCTATGATCCGTTGCCCACCTATAAGGAGCCCTTGGAGAGCCCGTTGAGCACGCCTGATCTGGCTAAGAGGTATCCGTTGGTCTTGACGACTGGGGTGCGAACCATCAGCTACACCCACTCGCAGCATAGAAACTTGACGAGGCTCAGGAAGATGGTCCCAGAGCCCTTGCTGGAGATTAACCCAGACGATGCGTCTGCTAGGGGAATCAAATCCGGGGATATGGTGAGTGTGTTCTCGCCGAGGGGTGAGGTCTCTGTGAAGGCGAATGTGACTGATATTATCCTCCGGGGGGTAGTGCATCTTCCTCATCACTGGCCATTCGAGGCGAATGCAAACATACTGTGTGACGACATCAACTTGGACCCGATATCTGGGTTCCCGGCGTTCAAGTCGCAGCTGTGTCAGGTCAAGAAACAATAACTATCCACATACTTTTTCTATTATTTGTAGCGCGTTTTCGCCCACTATTTTATTGATCTCGTTATCCGAGTAGCCGTGGTGGACTAGGCTTCTGATTATGTTTGGCCACTCTTCGAGGCTCTCTATGCCCTCCATGTACTCTGCTGCTACTTTCATGTTCATGCGTTCAATGTAGTGGCGGTGGATGGGCAATGCGGCGTGGTCGCCCCATACTATGTCTGTGCCGATGGCTATGTGATCGACTCCCACAAGATTAATGATGTAGTCTATGTGAGTTACCATGTCGTCTACTCCTTGACGTTTTTCCTGTGAGAGATAATTGGGGATGCCGCATACGCCGATGACGCCATCTTTCTCCGCCAAGGCATGGATTAGTTCGTCGCTCTTCAGTCTGACATTATTTGGGACGAGGGCACGGGCGCCTGCATGGCTGATTAGGATGGGGTCTTTTGATGCCTCGATGGCGTCATGGGTGCTCTTTTCCCCCCAGTGGGATGTGTCGATGATCATGCCCACCTCATTCATCCGCTCCACTACTGCTAACCCATAGTGGCTTAGCCCGCTGTCGCTGCGTTCGAGGCAGCCGTCTCCGATGTAGTTTCTGAAGTTCTTTATTGGGTCGAATCTGCGTAGCCCCAGCTCGTGGAGCTTGTTTATTCTATCGAGGAATGGGTAATGTTCTTGGGGTGTTCCTCTTTTGTACATGATGCCGGGTCCGATGACCTGTGAGCCATCCATCTCCATGGAGACCATTATCGTCTGGCTTCTATCCCTCTTGGCTTGTTTGATGTCAGATGCTGTGTAGGTGATTTCTATGCCCTGCTCCTCTGGGAAGTATTCTGTGAAGTGGCGTACATCCTCTGCTGCTTTCAAGTACTCGTGGTCTGGGTTATGCCCGAAATTATCCACTGTCTCAAGAAGGCATGTTAAGCCACTGTTTCTCACTCTTTCCCGTGGGTATGGCTGTTCGTGGTCTGTGAACTGGTGGTATGAGAGGCAGTGAAGGTCTATTGTGATTAGCTTCTCGCAGAGTTCTCGTGAGTGTTCATCTTGGTGTGGGTTTAGTTTGATTAGACGTTCCTCGAAGGGTTGTTTGAGGTATTCTTCTCTTGTCTTATACCTCTCACTTAACATGAATATTGTTAAACTGGTTCTATAGATAAGAGCATCTAGCAACTGATTCCCGTAGAGGCTGCTAAACTTCATTCAATCATACGCGTAAGGTAACTTCTTGGGGGAATGAGTGTTTAAAAATCAGAGCCATCTGCGAACCCTTTTCATATAGTCAAGGTATCTGTCGCCGAAGAACTCTACGAGCTTCGCCTCTTCATAGGAAGCGAGATAGTTGTAGAAAAAGAAGATGATGATCAACACGATGAAAGCGGCTACAGACAACGATGATAAAACTAGCCCTAAGTACATCGTCATTATCCCGAGGTACATTGGGTGTCGGCTGAACCTGTAGACTCCATAGTCCACAAGTTCGGCTTCCTGCCTCTTAGTACCGAATATCTTTTCATGCGCCCTCCATGTCACGTAGGCTCCGAGCGCCATCAATACGGTGAACAAACCGTTGCGAACTAGGTCAGGCACATACTGTGAGTATCCTATGGTCCATTTTAGCCAAAGCGAATCCGCCATCCATATGATGAATAAGGTCAAGGCAAGTATTGCCTGTATGGTGTCTGCCTTTGGTGCCTCGCTCTCCTCGTATTTCTCGGGTAGCACCCTACTTCACTCATAAGGTTAGGTGAGTTGATCAATTAAATGTAACTGTAGGTTAAACACAGTAACACCTTTAAAAAGGGGGTGGAGGGTACCAACTGAAAACCTAAAAACAGTCTTAATCAGCCTGAAAAAGCCCCAGAACAACCCAGAATTGATTTCAAATCCTTAAAAATACTAGTAGAATAACAAGCCTTCACGTTAAGTAATGCCATGAAAAAGGCGGAGTTACCGCCAGCTGACACCGAGAAGATGGTAGCAGGGGATGGCTTCATACTAGCGTTTAGACTAGCGAGTTCAGAATTACTCGTTTAATTAAACAAATAAATAATAGGTTAATAGGAGTACTTATAGTGATAAAATGCCAGAATTTGGTTCCCCATTTTCCGGAGTAGCACTCGACCGCAAGGTTACTAAAAGTGAACTTATCAGGGCAATCCGTTTTATGATATCAGCGGAATATGAAGCAATACAAATGTACATGCAGCTAGCTGAATCAACAGATGTCCCAATAGCAAAGGAAGTATTGGTTGATATTGCTAATGAAGAAAGAGTGCATGCTGGAGAGTTCCTCAAACTACTATACCATCTAGAGCCTAAAGAGGAAGAATACTATAAAAAAGGCTTCAAGGAAGTAGAAGACGAATTCAAAAAACACCTATAACTCTATTTTTTTCTCAAGTAATTATTCAATTAATGATATACTTAGATGCGCACGTATGGTGTGGGGTACTTCACATATAATTTATAATAACAAAAGTGTTGAGTTTCTCTAATTATCTTGTTCTATTAGACAAAACAATATGAAAATGAGGGCAAGGAGTACGAATACCGCTTGTGTTTTCTATGTTGATAGGGTGAATACGGCGATGTTATTATTCGATGGAAACACTTTGAAAGTTATGAAAAGCGAGTTGTGTTTAATCTTTGTAATAGTGGTCTCGGCTTCCTTTGAGCTACAACATCCCTTTCCACCACAGTTTCCGCAATTCATACCGAATGCATAGACTGAGGCTGGATAAAAGTTACGCGCGTGCGGCGTGCGCAGGTTAATTGGTATACCAGAAAACTTAGATTCAGCTCAAATAATCTTATCTCAAGGTAAGGCAATGGAAAGTTCAATCATTGTTGAGGAACTCACAAAAGAATACAACGGGAAACTTGCTCTCAACAACGTATCCTTCGATGTAAAAAAAGGTGAAGTATTCGGCTATCTTGGACCCAACGGCGCCGGAAAATCCACGACGATAAAGATATTGTCCGGGCTCATAGAACAGACAAGCGGAAACGCGTTTATTAACGGTCTCGATGTTTTACGAGAAAGAGTTGAGATCAAGAAAAGAATTGGGGTAGTACCCGAAACATCAAACCTGTATTCCGAGCTCAACGTATACCAGAACCTATTATTTGTCTCAAAGCTTTACCATGTACCCCGAACAACCAGAGAAGAAAAAATCAACGAACTCCTCACTATTTTCAATCTCAAGGAGTACAAGAACCAGAGCTTCGGTAAACTCAGCAAAGGGCTAAAACGCAGAACCGTATTGGCGGCAGCTCTCATACATGACCCGGACATAGTTTTCCTTGATGAGCCCACCAGTGGCTTAGACGTTGTGAGTGCGAGGAACCTCCGAAAGATGATCAGGGACTTCAAAGAGAATGGTATCACGGTCTTCCTGACAACACACTACATAGAGGAGGCAGGAGGGCTATGTGATAGGATTGCGATCCTCGTCAACGGCAAAATAGTTAAAATCGATACTCCCAGAGCTCTTGAAGAATCCGTTCAGAGTATCCCAGTTCTCGAAGTATCCATTGAATCATCGAAACCCATTCATGACAATATCTTTGATGAGCTTTCTGCCGAGAAAGTTCTCATTAATGGTGATAAAATCAGAATATGCACTAACAGTGTTTCCGAGGCTATATTTTCTCTATCTCGGTTATCCAAGGAGCAAGGGTTCAAGATCAAGGAACTAAATACGTTAAAGCCCAGCATGGAGGACGCCTTTATCAAGCTGACAGGGCTTTCCTCTGAGCAGATGATTTTAGATAAGGAGGGTAAATGATGACCTTCCGAGATGAGCTTGAAGGTTTGATGGCCATACTAGAGAAGGATCTTAAAGCCTACTACTTCAAACCACCTAATATCAGCTGGGGCATCCTCTTCCCATTGGTTCTGGCTTTATCCTTCAGCCTAAGAAACCCTGAAGGGTTAATCGAGTTGGCTCCTGGTCTGATAGCTATGGCTGTCTTATTCGGGACCACCAGCATGGAGGCTATCGTGATCACGTTCGAGAAAAGGGTCGGCGCCCTTGAGCGGCTTTTCTTGGCACCCATCCGTTTGTCAACCATCATGTTGGCAAAGATACTGGGTGGCACCATCTTCGGGTTGGTTATCTCTACAGTCATGACTCTACTGACTACTTTGATCCTCGGTGCCCATATTACCAACATACCGGGCTTCATCCTTTTGCTGATATTAACCGCTCTTGTTCACTCAGCTTTAGGTGCGCTGGTCGCTGTCTCCGTGAAAGAGGTGTTTGAAGCCCAGACACTTAGCAACTATTTCCGGTTCCCTATGATCTTCCTTTGCGGGGTCTTCATTCCCTTGGAGAGGATGCCCGTTGTTCTTCAGTATCTGGCAAGGGTGTTGCCTTTGACTTATTCAGTGGATGCATTCAGGGTTTTAATGGGAACTGGGGGTAATATACTGTTTGAGGTCGCGGTCCTGAGTTTGTATACGGTACTGTTGATCACGTTATCTGTGCGTTTACTGAAAAAGAACCTGTAAATGAAAACGGAGTACGTGTGCGCGCAGTCGCCCTATCCTGAAAATCACTGGACGCAGCCCATCAGTGCAGCATTTGATCATCTCGTTTTCCCCTGGCTATGGGCTGAAGGTTCCTCCTAGGTGGAGCACTGATACTGTTTCACGGATGTCGTGCCCTGCTCCGGGGCAGAAGTCTTCTGGTTTGGCGTGGTGGTGGGTGATGATGTATTATTGTCCTTCTCTGTGGATGGGGCATTTTACGTGGGGTTTACCAGT
>CAYUTB010000115.1:5778-7277 GCA_964447425.1 uncultured Candidatus Bathyarchaeia archaeon | reverse complement strand
TTATCATATCCGCAACGCTTTGCCTCACGGATAGCATGCATGCTGTTGGCGTAGTTTGCCCAGCTCTTGGCCTGAGGCGGCAACGCATCGCTGCTGATCCGTCTCCAGCTGCTCACCATAAACCTACGCTCCTTGGAGAAACTCGGGTTATCCTTGCCCAGCAATGTATCAAAGGGCCAGACAGGAACCACAACATGGCTCTCACTTGGCTTCTCGGCTTTGGGCCAGAGCCTAGGCTGAATATACGTGTTCTTATCGTAGTCGTTACGGATGATGCACGCCCTCACCGCCTCCAGTAACTCTTCCCTTGTGTAGGGCATGGCTATACCATTCACAGCCGCGCTCCTCCAGAGGCGCTCAATATGCTGCTCCCACCCGAAGATGTTCAAGTCACCCTTACCCAGTACATCCCCCATGACGTACGCCTTGATCCCCTCAAAGATACCCAGATGGATACTCTCCATCGGTGAGACCAGTGCCTCACCAGTGGGCATCACACTGCCGTTCATCCAGCAGTACTTTGAACCATGAAAACCCGCTGCGCTCATAAAATCAGATAATAGATGAGTCCTTTGAGGTTATAGCGATTTCTAAAAGAAGTGGGGAAAAGGATCAGCCGATGACCTGTTTGAAGACCCGCATATGGTTTCCGCCCAGTATCTTCAAGATATCCTCGTCACTGTAGCCCCTCTGCACAAGGACACGTGTGATGTTTGGGGTCTTGTCAACCGTCTCAATTCCCTCCGGCGGTGGACCTATGCCGTCGAAGTCTGAGCCCAGTCCAACATGATCTGGGCCAACCAGCTTCACAATGTAGTCAATGTGGTCCACTAGGTGTTCCACAGTAACTCCCTCTCCGCCATCTTTGATGAAAGCGGGAGCATAGTTCATACCCAGTACGCCTCCGTGGTCGGCTATCGCCTTGATCATCTCATCGGTGCAGTTCCGTGCGTGGCCGCAGAGAGCCCTCGCGTTACTGTGGCTCGCTATGAACGGCCCCTTCATCACATCCGCTGCGTCCCAGAACACACTGTCCGCTAGATGGCTTACATCAAAGAGGATGCCGAGCCTACCCATTTCCTCCAGTGCCTGTACACCGAGGTCTGGTAGCTTGCTCTCGGATCGTTTGGCGCCCAGTCCATCCGCGAATGGGGTTCTAAAGTTCCACGCGAAGCTGAGCATGCGCATCCCGAGCCTGTAGTAGACCCTGAGGGCGGAGATGTCACCCATGAGGGGCTCTGCTCCCTCCATGCTGAGTAAACCGCATACCTTGCCATCCTTCTTGGCTTTCACGATCTCATCGTGTTTGGTCACTGCGACGATCTCCGGGTTCTCATCGATCTCAGTGCAGAACTTGTCCACCATCTGCATAGCCACCAATGGCGCCTCTGGGACGAATGCTCTTCGCCCAGTGTATATGGCGAAGGCCTGGCATGTTACGCCGCCCTCTATCATTCTGGGTAGGTCGAGGTGTCCTCTGTCGCCTCGTTCGCCTAGTC
>CAYUTB010000115.1:0-5678 GCA_964447425.1 uncultured Candidatus Bathyarchaeia archaeon | reverse complement strand
CCCTCTATCATTCTGGGTAGGTCGAGGTGTCCTCTGTCGCCTCGTTCGCCTAGTCTGCGTGCAGGTGGGCTGCCCCATGATTGGGGTAGGAACTGCATCAGGGTGTCGCAGTGGGTGTCAACCACTATGGCTTCCTTGTGAAGCCTCATCGCCCGCTCTTCCTGGGCGTCTGTTAGCTTGATCATATCAGAAACAAGTGCATCAATAACCCTATTACTGTTTCCAGATGGAGCCACAGGGTGGGCTTAGTGTTGTCATGAATGATACTACTTTCCCCTGATTGGGCAGTGAATATGTTTATTTCTATTTTTTTTCTAAGACATGAGTATGAGGCTATCTGTGTTTCTCATTATTTTGATGTTTGTCTTGGTTCCAGTTGTTCATGGTCTGGAGATCACTCAGGTGGGGGTCTTTGATTTCGGTGTAGCTTATGATATCGTTTACCGGGATGATGTGGCATATGTTTCTGGTAATGATGGGGTTGATGTATTTGATGTATCAGATAGAGAAAATCCCGAGAAACTGGTTAGAATAGAGACAAGCGGCGGTGCATTCGGTTTGGCTCTTGAAGAGGATGTGCTGTATGTTGCGGCTGTAAACGATGGTTTATTGATAGTCGATGTCAGCAGCCATGGTAATCCTGTTACTCTTGGCTCTGTGATGGAGTTTACTGCGATGGATGTCTATGTTGATGGAGGATACGCCTATGTTTCATGTGGGGGATCATATTCAATCGTGGATGTAAGCAATCCAAGGTCCCCGGTGATCAGTTCAACTGTATCGGGTAGTGGGAGGAGTTACACCATTAATGTAAACGGCGATACCTTGTATCTGGGTGAGACTGAGAAGGGGTTGATGGTTTACGATATCTCTGATCGGAGTGAACCAGTTTACCTGAGAACGGTGTCTGGAACTATAGGTATCTTTGATATCAAATCAGATGGAGCCGAATTGTATTTGGCGTGCCATGGCAACGGGATAAAAGTTCTCGATATATCGGATGGACCTAATCCTCGTTTGATTGGGGGCTTCAATAATGGCGGAGAAGCGTATGGCATTCACATTGTTGATGGTTTTCTTCTTGTAGCTGATTTGCAGCAGGGAATCAAGATTCTGGATATATCAGAGCCCACGACACCCACATTATCAGCCAGTTGGACAAGCACCCATCCCCATGGGATATCTGGAGACAGCCAGTATGTTTACCTCGCGGATCAAGATGACGGGCTTGAGATATTCATCTACGGTGAAGATATCGAAGCACCAGAGACGCCCATCAATAACATTGATGCCTCAGAAAACGATTCAATCGTAGACCGTGTGCCATTCAACGCGTCTTTTGTACTTGCAGGAATACTTGCCACGGCGTGGATTACTCGGAAAAAACTGTAACCATAATATCCTAAATCTTCGTATTTTTTCAGTTATTCAGATTATTATTTCCAGAAACCCGATTCCTTTAGTCAAGATTTAAAAATGACCCATAGCTAAGATGTCAGAGTCCGAGGAAAAACGATGCTCATCCGCGAGGTAATACTAGAGAACTTCATGTCATACGAGTACGCACGCATACCCCTCAAAGAGGGAGTGAATGTAGTCTGCGGACCCAACGGCTCAGGCAAAAGCAGCCTGCTGCTGGGAATATGCGTCGCCCTCGGAGACACTTATACTGAAAGATCAAAGAAGCTGAGCGACCTCATCAGGTGGGGTAGCGATACAGCTAGGGTAACATTAAACCTGAATAACAGTGTAGGGGAGAACGGCTACAGACCCGTGCCCCAGTACAACATGGATGAGATAACACTCACCCGAACCCTGAGGGTGGACGGCAAATACGGGTTCCAGCTTAATCAGAGGAACGTATCAAAAACAGAGGTGGTGGAGCTGCTCAAGACCTATGGCTTTGACCCCAACAACATGCTAATCATCATGCATCAGGCGATGCCCAGCAGATTCGCAAACATCAACCCAAAGGAGCGGCTCCTTATACTGGAGGAGGCTGTTGGGTTCGACTCCTTTAGACGGGACGTCTTGGAGGCGAAGAGCAAGCTGAGTGGAGTCCTGAGCGAGGAGCATAGCCTCGGAAATCTTCTGAATCAGGCACGTGAGACGTTGAATTATTGGCGTGAGCAGAATGAGCGGCTGCAGGAGAAGAAGAAGCTCCAGACACGCCAGACGTTCCTACAGCAGGAGATGGCTTGGAGCCGGGTAATGGCTATCGAGAGACAGGTAGAGAAGCTTCAAACAGAAATCGATGAGACCGAGAAGGAGCTCTTCCAGGCAGAGGAGGAGACGGAGCAGAACACAAAGCTCATCGTGGACAGCGAATCCATGCTCAGAGCCATGAGGATCCAGCGTGAGGACTTGATCGAGAAACGCATAGCGTCCGAGAGGGACGCTGGGGTAAGCGAGCACAGTATCAACGCTGCGAAGGATAGGATCACTCAGCTAGAGGAGAACATACTTAGCAGCTCTCAGCAGAGGAGACGCTTCGAGACTACTTACAAGAATCTGCTGAATCAGATGAAGATGGGCTCATTGAAGCTCGATGACTACTTCAGCTTGTTCTCTGAGATAGAGGAGACTCAGGTAGCGAATTATGATTCACTGAACACCCAGTTCAGCCAGCAGAGAAGCACCATACAGACACAGTTAGAGACTTATACGAGGCAGCTAACCACCGCGGAGCAGGAGGCTGCGAAGCTGGTAGAGGAGATGGACCAGCTCAGAAGAAGGATCGAGCAGGCAAATGATCAATACATCGATAGCAGAATCAGGCTAGCCCTGCTAAAGGACCGTAGGCAGCGCCTCAGCCGCAGGGTGCAGGCACTGCAGGGTGAGATAGACAGAGCAAGCCGCGATATGAGGGATGCCGAGGCAGAGGCTATCATCAGGGGACCACGGATCGAGACGGGTAGAACAGGGGAAGAGATTCTCAACGAGATAAGAAAGACACAGGGCATCCTCATGGGGATGGCGAATATCCCAGATGAAGCCGATGAGATGTATGATAGTTATAACGAGACCTTCAAGGAGATCCAGCAAAGGATCGAGGAGGTCAGGGAAAACCGCCGAAAGATACTGCAGGAGATCGAGGAACGCAACAAGAAGTGGCGCGAGGTAACAGAGAAACTCCTCGACGAGGTAAACATACGTTACAAGGCTCTCCTCAGAAAGCTGCAGGGAACGGGAGAGGTCAGGCTCATCAACAGCCATGACATAGAGGAAGCCGGACTTGAGATAGTTGTTGGCTTCAAGGGGGCTGCGCCGCAGCGCCTCGACCCATACACCCACAGCGGTGGTGAGAGAAGCAGCAGCGTGATGGCGTTCCTGCTTGCACTTCAGCAGAACGTGTTGAGCCCATTCAGGGCGGTAGATGAGTTCGACCTACACATGGACCCACAGAACAAGGAGGCTGTGAGCGAGTTCATCGCCTCAACCATGAAGGGAACCCATGACCAGTATATGGCGATCACACCCAGCCAGGTTACTTTCAGGGGGCAGGATGTACACATAATCATGGTTCATAAATCAGAGACGGTCTCTGAGCCCCGGATAGTGGAGGAATAAGATGAGCGAGCTTGAGAGCGTCATCAACCTATGCAAGATGGTGCAGAGCGGAAAGATTGAGCCCTTCGACATCGACTTCGACTACGTTATGAGTATTATCAAGAAGCATTATCCAAAGATCAAGGACTTTAAGAACTTCTGCTTGGACGCTGAGGCGCTAAAGGAGCTCAGCATCGTGCTGGAGCGGCAGAATCAGTGGATAGAGCATAAGTCTACTACATTGTACAAGGACCCATTCATGCTGAGTCAGAGCCTCATGACGCTGGACATCGGCGCCATCGCTGATCTCTTCCTCAAATCATGGCATCCACTCGTTGAGATGGAGCAGATGAGCGCGAGGACACTGGCTGAGAGCCTCAGCTACTGGGGGGAACTGATCCCGTTCGCGGAGCGGTGGCAGGATAACATCGTTGAGGAACGTGAGACGGGTACAGCCACAAGGGATGAGGCACGACTGCTGGGAATTATCCCTGATGAGGGTTTCACAGAGATCATCGAGGCATTCTGGCGTGAACTGGGAGAACGTGTTGGACCCGGGGGTAGGGTGGATTACTGGGACTGGATCGGAGCCGATACCTATGAGAAGACGGTCTACAGGGCGTACCTGACGGTTTTCATGGTGGGGTATGGCTACGCTAACACCGAGTGGAACAAGATGATGGAGGAGACCACGATTATGCACAATATAGAGCCCAGACCAGACCCGGGGCGAGACAAGATAAGCCTACCAGTCATGGTAGACTATGAGGAGTGGAAACTATGGCGGAACGACTAAGCAAGACACAGCAGCAATACATGCGCAAACTCAAGGACGCAGTACATCTACTATTCTTCACACACCACAAACTACCCGGCGTACGGGGATGGGAACTACGCAAGGAACTCGGATCAGAGTGGCAGAACGTCTTAGAGGTGCTTGACAAGCAGCTTCAGCCACTGGACCTCAAGATAACACAGGTTCTGGAGGAACCAGACATCGTAGAGCCCACAAGCGCGCAGCTTCAGGAGGCACGTTTCTACATCACCATGAGGGGAACAGTTGACCAGAAGACCGCTAAGACCATCGGGTGGAGAATCGACGACATCGCTGGGTTGGCAGTCTCGGTAGCGTACATTATATCGAAGCAGGGAAAAGCCCCCCGACAGGATGTGGAGAAGGTTCTACAGGAGAAGCTCCCCGGCTGGAGGGTTAAACTCAACATCGACCGCTACATTCACCAAGGATACCTCGGAGAAGACGATCAGGGAATACTCTTCCTCGACTGGAGAAGCCGGGCAGAGGTAGACTCCAAGAAACTCGTTGACCTAGTTGTCAGCTACGGTAAGAAAGAACAGGGATTATCATCCTAGGAACTAGAGAATTAATCTCTAGGACCAACTCTGCCTCTCTTGTATTTATCGAATAAACCGGGACAAGGCTCATCCTCATATGGACCAGCCCACCACTCGTAGAGGACAGCATCCTCCTGAGCGATGAAGATATGCGCTACGCCCTTCAATGTTCTATGGACGACATTATGGTGAAGCGATGACTCGACCAGCTCGCCGTCAATATCTTTTACGACAAGCGCTGAGCCTCCGAGAAGAACTGTAAACTGATCAACGGGATGTATGTGATCTCCTCGGTATGCGCCTTTCTTTGTCTCTAGGAAGCTGCACCATTTTCCATTCACGTTTGCTGCGTATCCTTTACCCACCTTGGGTACTGAGCCCCATTCCTCTAAATCAAAATCCATCGAATCTCCTCAAAAACACCTTGAGACTGGTTTATAGGATTATCTATAACCTTTTTATTGGTTTTTGGCGAAAAAATGGATTGTCGCGTTGTAGAGGATTGTCCAGTTTTATGGATATAATTTTATAATCTGTTTACCACTATGTGGGTGAGTAATCCTTTTCGGTGAAAAAATGGCACAAGAAGACAAGCTTCTAGGCGTAGTGAACGCGGTTGGGATGGAGCGGGATGAGCAGGAGTATCAGAGCTTCACGATAACCTTGGGCATCAAGATCAAGATAGATAAAAAGGTGTCATACACGGAGGGGGAGAAGATCATGAAACAGTTCCAGAAGGATCTTCTCGGTAAAAACGTCGAGATGGGGGCGATCGC
>CAYUTB010000114.1:0-7441 GCA_964447425.1 uncultured Candidatus Bathyarchaeia archaeon | reverse complement strand
TGTATCTGTTTGGTGTTTGTTGGTTTTCTTGGCTTTATTTTTAATGTGATGATTAGGCTGATTATTATCTGGGGGATTGTGAAGCCGGGTATGCCGGTTTTTTTGTATTGCAGTTCTACTGGGGTTGTATTGTCTTGGAGTTGTGTTAGCTGGTATTGATTATCCAGTATGTCGGTTATCTTTGGGTGCAGAGTGGTTTCTGCTTCTCTGGTGTATTCTTTTTCCCATCTCTGTTTGGTTTTTGAGTATTTCATTGGCTCCCCGTCTGCGTATAGGGTGCCTGTTGTGTTGTCGAAGCTTGTTGAGTCGTATTGGTACTCGGTTCTTGCCCAGTAGGTGACTGTTTCTCCGGGCACTGGGTTGGTCTCTGTTACGCCTGTTTCTGTCACGGCTACTTGGTCCCAGATGCATTGGACGGTGTTGGATGTGAAGACGGTTAACTCGTATTCTGTGTCGGTGATTGAGAGCGCCGTGATGGATTTTAGGCCTGCTTCGCTGTTGGTTAGTGTATCTGAGAGCTGGATCTCGCCGTTGAATTCAGCGCTATCACATTGGTAGAATGCGTCGATCTCTAAGTCGGCTGTTTCTCCTACGTCGATTCTTGTGTCTGTCAAGGTTAGATCGATGTTAACCGAGTCCCATCGGGGGGTGACTGAGGTGATGTATTTGAATATCTGACTGTTTCCCGCCATGATTGTGATATGTTCGCCCTCATTGAGGGTTACTCTCGCCCAGCCTGTCGAGTTCAATGGATAGATTCTATTGTTGATGATTATGGAGCCGTGGTTTATGCTGGTCGTGTTTCTGTACCACGCTGCGTGGATCTCCATTTTCTGGGATTCACCTTTGTTTGCTCTCTCATTTTCTAGGTTTATTTGGTTGATCAAGATGAGTTCTGGTTCATAGTTTGTGGATGTTGCTTGAAGTGGTTCGAGGGTTTCGTTGATAATGTATTTGCCTTCTAGTTGTGTATCGAAGAATTGGGGGTTGATCTCTAGGGTGAATTGGATTTTGTTGTTTGTGGGGTTAAGTATGATTATCTTTGTCATATTTGTGGACTGGGTTTTTACTGGGATGCAGATAATTTGGTCGTTGATGTTTTCCCCTTCGGTGTTTAATGCATTGTAGAGTTTGATGTCTGGTTTATCCAATATGAGATTCGTTAAGAGTTGCTCTAGGGGAGTGTTATAGTAGCCTGTGTAGCTCCAGTCCTTCATGATGTTTCTGAACCATTCGACTCCTAGTTCAAACCCGATTTTTATCAGGGTTCCATTGCCTATGGGTCTCTTGATGATTAGGTTCCCTGTTGTTCCTACGCCTTCATTGTTTCCAAGAAGTATGACGCTGTCTCCTTCTAGTGATTCTAGGTACTCTGTTACTGTGTCGGGGGAATCAATGGGGTCTAAAGAGGTGTCTAGGTTGGAGCCAGAGGGTAGAATGAGCTCTGTTTGCCAGTTGTAGATCATTGTCTTGGGTATAGGGCTTAGGTTTGATAGTGGAGCTAGTTCCATTCGTGACACTGGGAAGGTGTCATCACCGGTTATACGGATGATTGTCTCGGGTCTCGTTAATAGTTCATCTGGGATTATGAAGGATATTTCTCGCCACACGTTCAGGAGGAAGCATCCTGGGTAGTAGGTTTCTTGGATTTGCTGCCACCCTGTTGGGGTCTGTACCTCGATCCAGAGTTTTTTCTGCTGGTCTTCATGGTAGATGTCTTTGAAGGTTATCTTTAGTTCATATGCTGAGTCGGTGTCTATTGGGCATTTTATCTCTGAGTATGTTCCGGTGTATCTAGCGGTTACGCCATCTATGTTCTCTGGGTCTGACCAGTCGCCAGTATGTGTTATTTGGCTGTTTGGCTCTGTTTGGGTTCCGAGTCTCAGTGTTGTGGGTGGCTGTGCTCTGATTGGGTATGGGCCTTTGATCAGGGTGTTTCCTTTGTTTAGGTAGTCTTGTATCTCTCCTTCGGTTATAGATGTATAGCGTGATGAGAAGGTATTTATCATCGTAGTTGCCCCCGCAATAGTTACTGGGTAGTCGTTGATGTCACTTGATTCGTGCGTGAACGTTACTGGTACTCCGTTTCTCGTGAGTATTCCATAGTACCCGTTCTGGCTGAAGTGATATGGGTCAGAGTTTGCGTACGGGTTGTGGCTCTGACCTGCATACATGGCGTTTTCTAAGGATGTTAGTAGTGTTACTTTTGGTTGGATTGGTTTGGTTTTATAGAGTTCATTTTTCTCAACGTAGCTTATCGCATCGGTTATCTCATCTAGTAGTTCGAGGTTAGGTTGGTCATCGTCGGTGGGTAGGGCTACTTGGTATCCTGAGACATATGGAGATATTCCAGTTATATAGAGAGCAGGATATACTTCTTTCCAATATACGTCAAAGAAGCCTATGACAGGTATGTCCAATAGATCAAGCATAGCGTTTCCCCGCCAAGCGGACATCCATGTGGGTTCCCAGCCTAGGTAAGCGTTGACAAAGTCAAACATTTGGTCTAGTTCAGGGGTAGGTATACTCAGTTGGTCCATGTCGTTGTAGCGGTAGCCGATGTCTATGCCTATTCCGAGGGGTTTGTTGGTTTGTTGGTGGATGTGTTGTGTGATGGTTTCAAGTGCTTTGAGTGTATATCCGGTTCTCCGGTATTCTTTCCACGCTAGCCAGTGAGTTGTTGTGGTCGCGTTTTCAAGGCTTGTTGGTAGGTATGCTTCGTCTAGGGAGTCTAGGCAGAGTTCTTGAGGGGTGAAGTTGTTTGTTTTGAGCCAGTCTATGAAGTCTTCTCTTATCCAGTTGTTATATGGGTAGAGGGTGTCACTGGTTTCGATTGAGTGAAAGCCCTCAGAGTATTCTGTTACGTCTTCTGGGATGCTCCAGAAGTCTGAGTCTTCTAGGATATAGGCTACGATGTTTGGGTATTGTTCTGTGTAGTCTATGATTTCATCTATTTTGGTTAGGTATTCTTTTATGAATTCCGTGCTTGCATAGTCTGGGTACTGTGAGTATGTACAATTGGATCGCTGCATCATGTATTGTGTCTTGGTTGGGTCTTGCTGCCAGTCTGGTAGCATCTCCCAGATAGCTACATGGAATTTTATGAATACAGGTATATCGTTGGTTTGAGCCGTATCTAGCGTTGGCTTTAGGTTATCGTGGATGAAGTCTTGGTCTGTTACCCATTCACTTGTTATGGATAAAGTGATGGCGTTGAATCCTTCGTCGATTATTTTCTCGACATTTGTTTTGGGGCTTTGTGTTTTCCAGTATTTTGCGTTTGGGTCATATATCGCTGTCTTTGGGAACCATAATTCATCATTTAGGTAGAAGAATGTTTTTTCACCTACTTGTTTGAAGGATAACTCATAGTTATTGTTTAATGCTGCGGAGAAAGGTATCAAATTTGTTAAAAAAAGTAGGGATATTAATACTCTGGCAAGGTTTTTCATGCCTCAATGTTCTTTTTGTATTAAATAACATTTTATGTTTTCTTTAACCTAGTTTGTGTGATTGAGAAAACTCGGGTTTTTTTGAGGTTTAGGGAAATGGGTTATGATATAGAAGAGGATTATTGAAAAGGGTAGCCAATAAAGTGAGTATCCGGGTATTTGTGTTTCTTTGTTATTAGCTTCAGTTGTTTGCTCTGTATCTGTTGGTTCTAGGCTTTGTTCTATGATGGGATCAGAGATTGTAATTGTTTTAAGAATGGTACTAGTTTGATCGTGGTTATCAATTACTGTTAGGTTGACGTTATATTCTCCGGGGTTTTCATAATGATGTATAGTGATTTTTTCACTTGTTTTTGTTGCGGATCCATCCCCAAAGCTCCAATAATATTGGGTCACCTCGCCGTCTATGTCGCTGCTTGAGGTGGCGTTAAATTTTACAGGTTCTATTGCATGATTGTCTAGTGGTGTTTGGAAATTTGCTTTTGGCCTTGTGTCTGTGTTGGATAGGAGGAGTATTGTTGTTGCAGGGTTTATTTCATCAGTTGTATTCAGCCAGACTGTTATTCCTTCTTCTAATTGGTTGATGTTATATGTGCCAATATTTTTCTTCGAGTATGGGGACACCTGTATGATTGTGTAATTTTGTTTATTCAGCACTAAGTCAGATGAATTGTACTTTATTACGTACTGTTTATTTTGTTCAAGATAACCCATCACGCTTGTGATTAGATCGTATTCGAAGCCTTCAGCGCCTCCGTCGCTATAATGTTGAACATATATTGGCTCTGAAGCATTATAGTTGCATCCAAATTCTAGTAAATCCCCCATGTGTTTTAGAACGAATACTCCATCTTGGAAGCTTTCAACCCATGAATCACGTGGGTTAAATATTCCTCTGTTAAATTCAGTTATCCATACATGAATTGCTTTGTTGCCTGAGGCAACCTCTCTGAAAAGGGAGGCAATGATATCGTGTTCAGCTGGTTCATGCACACGACCTAGTATATTTACTGTATACAGGTTTCTGAATGCTGTAGACCCCTTGAGATCTGGAGGATTCTCAAGATAAGCTGAGATTCCATCTAGGAGCAGAGAGGATGAGATGCCTCCTTCCATCAATATATAGTCATTACCGAGTTCCATCACGTTTCGATAATAGTCTCTGAGATAGTACGAGGTTAACCACGCTTTTTCATTAATATCAGGGAGATTTTCTAGATCTACGTGGCTATGATTTCCATAGACATACGCCCAGTCCCCCATCTGGTGGACAGGTTCGTTACCTGCATCGAAGAGAATGTAGTCTGTATCTAGTTGCTTTAATATCGCGCATGCTTGATTTGTTGAGTTTTGCCAGTCCTCGTTTCCGGGACATGGGAAATAGAATTTTTTATCTGGGAACCATTCATCTGCGCCCCACATGTAGGGGCTTCCATCTTCAGATATCATGGGTATCTGGTTGCCTATCTCTCTGTATAGTTGTGCATCGCTTGAAATTGCTCCTCCGACGATTATCGCACCAGCTTTTGCTCCTTTTTGGTGAGCTTCTTCTATGGCTTTGGCCCACAAGTCAAGTTTATCTTGATTATATGTTACATTGGTGTTGAAGAACTCGTATGGGAATAGGGGATGAGTCCAGAGTTCCATGGATATTTTTTCTGCTCCAAGACTTTGTGAGTTTAATATCATCTGGGTTCTGTTTAATGGGTTTCCCCATTCATCCTCTGGCCATGGCCATGCTGTGGAGGCTATTATTTGTCCGGTTGCTTCGGGGTAATATTTCTCCGGCATTCCTCTTGACTCAAGGTATCCTATGTATCGGTTGAATGCAGTGAGGGGCTTATTGGTGAAGTAAAACTGGAAATGTAATGTCGTTTGATCAGTGGATGGTTCTCTAGGGAAAGTGTGCCCGTACCTTATGTCAATTAATTCGTTGTACGCTGTGAAGTCGAATACTAGGTCCTGCCGGTTTTCGTATAAAACATAGAATCCATTGTTTTTATCGGTGACACCTGTCATGAAGGGCCCGCTTGTTATTTGTTCCCATAGATGTCCTTGTGGGAAGAGCCCCGTTGGGTAGAATGCCTCTGTTTGAAAGAAGAAGCTGTCTTTGAGGTTTGGTAGTAAGTATACGAGATTAGCTAGTATTCTCGTATTTGGGTATTGGGTCTGCCACGATAATGTGTAGTATATTATTCCTGATTCGTTTGTTGCTAGTGTGGCTGAATATTTTACATATTTTCCTATGGAGTAGTTTAGGCATAGCGTGGATTCACCTTGTGAGTTTTGTAAAGTATAGCTAGATAGTTTTGCTTTTTCCCAGTGGTCTTTTATTAATCTGTTTGTAGAAGTGTCTTCTACTGTTATTTTGAATAATTGATTCTCATCGCTTTGTTGGATATAGTTTATTCCTTCCGTGTCGGTGATTGATTTTAGGTTTCCATAGGTTTTATCGAAGGCAAATTGGATGTCTCCAGATTTTAAAAGGAGATACAGTGGCGATTCATAGGCTGAAAACTCATTGTTTACTCCTTGGACGGGGTTATTAGGAAACGAGTTAATGGCTAATAGTATGATAAAGATCACTAGGAATTTGTTTCTCACGATTGGTTAATATAATAAAAATATATATATTTATTCATACTAGAAAATAAAAGATAAATGTTTGAGACCCATTCAACGTCCAATGTCTACCCTTGGTTTATCTCGGTCATCGTAGACGAACAGCGGATATTCGTATCTCCATTTCAGACCTAATAGTGTTAGAAATGAGGATACTTCTGCTTCTGGGTGCGTCATTTTTGAATAATCAGACATGTGGAGAGAGTATCGAGATTGTATTTTAGTTTTTAATCTAAATCAAAAGTAAATAGCCATAGTCCTGTGTTTCACTTTTTTATACTAATTATTTTACTGTGACGCTCTTCGCCAGATTCCTTGGTTTGTCTGGGTCTGCTCCTCTGGGTGCTGCGAGTTGGTAGGCTAGTATCTGGATGGGTATGATCTGGGTTATGGGGTTCAGGTCAGCTACGTCGGGTACTTTGATGAAGAAGCGAAGCCCTCGTAGTTGCCGTGGTGACAAGAGGGGGAGAGATTATTTGTTTTGCCCTTATCACTGTTCTTTTTTTATGTTTCTGTGGCTTTTTTCAAGACTTGGTCAGAGATCCGGAACCCGATCTCTTTTAGGGCGTTTAGCGATGCTATTAATGAGCCCGATTCGAGTACTCCTTGATTATACATCATTTTTAGTACTCTAATGGTTCCGATCACTGGTAGTCTCATGTTTAATGCTTTCCTTCGAGCTAGACGATCATCTAAAATAAGGTAATCTGTGTTTTCTTCTATTGCTAGAGCTATAGCCTCTGCTTCCCCGATGCCTAAGGGATCTATTAGCGCCTCGACGAGGTTATTGTTTTGAGGTTTCATTACCCGGATCTTTCGGTTGTTAACTGCTTTTCGAAGCTCTCTATCGCCGATTAATCCGTGCCCTTTGATACATATTTCATTGAATACAGCTTGGGGGATTATTGGGTCGGTGAATATGTTTTCTAGGTGGTCGAGGTATCCGGTGTGGCTTAGGGCGATAATTACGGATGAGTCGAGTACTGCCTTGGTCACATCTCAAGCTCCCGCAGGGATTCTTCCTCTGTATAGGGGTAGGCGGGGATGTCTCTTCTTTTTAGTTCTACTAGAAACTCTTGTATGGGGATTTCCGCTATCTCGGTGGCTCGATTTAGGCTTATGATTTTTCTGTTAAAGGCGTCTATGGCTGTTGCTAGTTTTACGTCGCGTTCGGTGATGGTTTCTGGCACTTTGACTTGTATGGTCTTCATGACGGCTCTTGTACTTCTTTCGTTGGGGGTTTATTATAGTTTGAGTTTTACGTTTTACTGTAGAGGCTTTTATTATTTGTAGTATTTGATTTTCGTTTTTATTTTTTTTGTCTAGTTGATAGGGATATTGCGGTTTTTGGTTCTTTGTAGTTATTT
>CAYUTB010000113.1:0-7696 GCA_964447425.1 uncultured Candidatus Bathyarchaeia archaeon | reverse complement strand
TGCTCGACTAGTCCCGCTTCCTCACGGGCATTATCTTTTATTAACACCCATAGGAGAACCGTGTCAGCCACAGCGAGAACAAGGTTAACCATGAGAGGAGCCGCGTATCCATACTTGTCATAGATGAGTCCACCTATGAATGGACCCGGTAGCGCCACAAGTCCCCTGAAGGTGCTGTAGCCCCCAATGGATTTCGCTCGTTCCGATGGGTCCACGTTTTTCGCCACCCACGCCTGTTCCGCTGGAGCCCAGAGAGCAGCACCTAGCCCCATGAATATGTTTGCAGCTATAGCAACAATGTATGTCGGCCTGATTATTATAGCCGCGAGTAATACGCTTGATATCATCTGGCTCATTGTGAGAAATTTTCGGTACCCAAAGCGATCCACCTGACGTCCAAGAACTATCTGAAAGATGGCCATCGTACCTGTCTGGAACGCGTACATTATCCCAAGCTGACCAGTTGTGAAACCATACGCATCTGCGAGCATACCGTTAATTAGCCTCCAACCTGTGCTGAAAGCAAAGAGGTCTACACTCATGGCGATATAGTACCCCCACATATACCTTGGAGGCCTGAAGGTGTCCAATAGGCTGGTGAATGCCTTTTTGAATCCAAACTCCTTTTTCCCCACTGGGCGGTGGGTCTCCTCTATCTTGAATAATGATACGAGGAGTGCTAGGACGCTGAAGACTACGAATACCATGTAGACTGATCTGTATCCGATGTTGTCCGCTAGCCATCCTGCTGCTAATGTGCCCAGTAATCCGCTGAACATGTAGGCGCTTCCAAGTATGCTGAAGACCCAGCCCATCTGGTCTACTTTGGTTGACTCAGCTACTATGCTGTGCCAGATGGGGACCAGTGCGAAGCTGAATCCAATGAGGATCATCCCCGCTGCTAGGTAGAGCCATGACTGGGCGAACAGGAAGAACAACCCCGCAAGCACCACTAACAGGTCTCGGATAATCAGGAAACGTTTGCGCCCATAGACATCAGATGCAGCCCCCAGAATAGGCTGTATGATGATCTTTGCGAGGTCCATGAGGCTCTCAAGGGCACCAATATCCTTTATGGGGATGCCAAGACTGAGTGCGAATGGCTGCCACACTACTGTCCTGATGTTATCTCGGACGCCACGCAGAGATGTCGATAAGGCGAGGTAGAATATCTGCTGGTCCTTGCGTATTTTTTCTAGTATGGACATGCCTCATCGGTGCGGGTTTAGATGAAGAACCCTCTTTTAACTGTAACTGAAAAAAGAATAATGAAAAAGAACATCTCCCTTGGCTCGGTGCATTATTTTGCTGAATATTCATTAATATGTACGTTTTTGTACGTATTTTGATCTAGAAGCAGCCTAAATAGGGCTTCTTTTCGTTGAAGAGGGCGTTTCTTCTCTTATCAAGCATACCCCCCTCCCCCCTGTTAGCCGCTATTCTCGGCCAGGGGGTTTTCTCCAAAAAATAATGATAAAAGGATATCATCACTGGCGATAAGGTGAGAACTACTTCCACGCCAGCCTTTTCTCGCCTAACTACGTACTGGGTAGATTCGGTTTGCGTTCTCCCAATACAACTTTCTGAGAACATCGAGTGGCAGATCAAGGCCATTGATGAAGGTTCCTCCAGTGGCCACTGTGTCCGCGTCAGGAATTGGAAGAGGCGTATCACGTTCATCTGTTTCCCATAGAATTCTCTGTGCAATATAGCGGCCTGAGAAGAAGTCTCGTTCGCCTTTGCCGGCAGAGATATCGGTCCCAAAGAGGACCCTGTCCGAGTACTTGAGTATAAACTCGCGAGCCTTCTTTGTGTCCTTGCTTAGCTCACGGGCCATCCATCTTGACGACGCGGTATCCAGCACAGTGTTCGGGAACTCATCCAGCCACCTAGATAGGTTGGGTAACCTGTGTATCTCTGGTTGTGCGCCCAGATGGGGGATCTGAACCCTGAGTTTACGGTGTCGGGATAAAACATCCTCTAATTCTTGGAGGTGGTCCTCTTTGAGTCCATATTTCTCCGAGTCCCTGTATTGAGACGCGTAGTATGTGTCTGGGTCACCGATGTGAATGATGAGGGGTATATCCAGGGTCTCTAGTGCCTCATAGATGGGTTCTAGTTTTGGGTGGTTTATCCTGAAATCCTTTGGAACATTTTCGATATAGTCACGCCACCGGGGACCAAACCATGTTTTGGCGATAGAGTAGCCCTGATCCAGTAGTTTGGATATCTCGTCAAGAACGGGTTTCACGTTGTACTGCGCGATGTCGCGTAGGGAGAGATATTTGGCGTAGACGAACCTGCCCGGGTATTGTTCCTTGGCTTGTCGGAAGCCTTCTTCATCATGTACTATTCCTATCTGTTTTGATACACCATAATCGTCTTCAATGGCGATCATCTTGGATATGTTCTCGATGGTTCCAATATGTGTGTGGGCATCAAAGATGGGGCCAGTGTACTTCCATGGGTCTCTCAAATTATTCCATTGAATGAGGGGTTAACTTCTTCAAAAGCCATTCCTCGCATAGCGGGTTTCTGAGCACATTATGAATGGTTTAACCATACCCTTTACTGGGTTTTTTTTGGATATCTCACGTTATGCCAGATATTATAAACCTAAAAAGATGATTCTTTGGAGACTAATATGGCAACTGATGCAGATATAGCGGAATTCGCTGACCTCTGGGCCCTCATGTACTGCACCATGGCCCGTGAGATGGTTGACAGCTTCGGCGAGGAAGGGAAAGAAGCCCTAATCAGGGCGGTACAAAACTATGGTAAGGCGAGGGGTGAGCGCCTCAGGAAACGCCACGAAGAACAAGGCTTACCCATAAACATGAGGAGCCTCTTTGAGCACTATGATCTACCAGGTCACCCCGAGACCGAGAAGACTCGTACAAAGTTCACTGATAACTTTTTGGAGAGTTACACTTACCTGTGCACCCATGAGCGCATTTGGCGTGATAAGGGTTGCAACGATGTAGGATTGCTCTACTGTCAGTATTTCCACCACGCCTTCTGGCAGACCTACAGACCAGACATAGATGTCCAGATCCCGGATATCCTGACAAAGGATGATCCTCACTGTCTATTCTTGGTATCTCAACCTAAAGATGAGTAATTACTCATCCATTTCTTTTATATCCAGTATGCTGTTTCTTAAACCGAGTTACCTTGTCTGATGAAGAGAAAATCAAGGAGCTTATCGAGCGGATACAGAGGCTCGCGAAGAAGGGGCAAGAGGTAGATGCTCGTATGAAGAAAGTCGAGCAGACTCTTTTGGATAAGAAGATTAGGAAATAGCCTGAAAACGCCTTTATCTGTTGGCTGCTTTTAATGAAACCTATGCTGCTTGAGCCAGGTGATAAGCGACGCGTCTACGAGTATATGAGGGCGCTTGGGTATTCTCGCCTCACAATAAAGATTCTGATGGGGTATCAGCCGGATGGATTGGATCGCATGACTGTTATTCTGGGTAAGGCAACTGAGTATGACTACAAGCTTCTGGATGATATTGATTACCGCGTCACAGAGCTCACACGTTTCCTAGCGCTAGCGAAAAACAGTTAGAGGCTGGCTACTGACATTATCTTGCTTCTTATTTCGACAGCCCTTGTCTCGAATATTCGTCCGAACTCGGTTGCCTCTAGTCTGCTGATGGGCTTTCCGTCGTTCGCCTTGTACTCCAGCCACGCGTTATATGTGCGAGTATAGATCCTCCCAAACATGGCGCTGGGGGCGCTCTCTATCAGTCCGCGGTTCTTGAAGTTCATGAATATCCTATAATTGCTTTCGAGTTTATCGTCGCTGAGTTCGTCGTCTATGACCTTTTCAAGTATTCCTCTTAGGGCTGGCTCCAATATGACTCACACAATACACAGGCTCCACCTTTAAAACCGTTATTTCTCCACGTAAACCATTTATGAGAATGGGGAGCCTAGTTTGGTAACTTGTTCAAGATGAAGCCTGTTGTAGAGTCCATGGGCGTCAAACTCTACTGCCCACTGGATGGGAGATACGCTTTCTACAACAGTCCCTATCCGTCTCACAAAGAAAACACGGGTGTGGATATCTACCCCGGTGATGGCTTCGGTGGAGAGGCGCCTTCCCCCGTGGATGGAGAGGTGATCCTCATCAGGCGTGTCAAGGCTCCCACGGGGCATGGCTTTGAGGCTTCTGATCACGATACCGTTGTAGTGATAAGAAACAGGGAGAACCCAGACACAGTGTCCAAGCTGCTACACATCGATCCATTTGTTGAGGTAGGTGAGAATATCCACGTCGGTGACCCCCTCGGAGCCACATTACGCTCTGGCTATTATGGCTGGGGTACCTCCCCGCATGTTCACGTTGAGATTAGGAGCCCACAGGATCCAATCCGAGCTAGAGGCGGCTTTAACCTTGATTTAATCGAGTTTCCTGTTGCACACCCAGTGGATGAGATTGCAGGGGCGGTAACTCATCTTCAACCCGAGTTCGCCTTGATAAGACTGGAGCAAAAAGGGACTGGCTTGGCTGGGACAGTAAACGGTGAACCAGCGATACTGGATGGCGGTATACCATATTACGGGTGGCTGGGCGCCCACCTATATGAGGCGCCCTCTGCTGGCACCGTTGAACTAACCGGAGTACCCATCGCCGATATTACTCAGACTTTCAAACACTCATGCATAGCAGAGTGCCGAGAATTCAAGTTTTTTATAAATAAAGAACCCCTTCTGGGTCTATCCCTCACCCTTTGGCCTAGTCAAAGCCCCCTTGTTAAGCTGTATCCTGTGAAGATTGGGGGGCTAAACCTAGAGGTCGGTGACCTTGTTGAGGTTGAGCTCAGGGTCTCCTGATATTCTCCTCGGGGTACTTCATCTCATCGAAGTCCTTGATGAAACTGCACATCCAGTCCACTACCTTCTTCATCAACTTCTCAGCGAACTCTGGGGTGATCTTCGAATAGTCAGTAGCATCAGGGCAGTCGTCTGGGTGTGTCTCTGTCATGGAGCCAGTGTCTGTTACATCAGCCACCTGTAGCGGTATTCTTACCACTCCGTTCTTGTATCGGGCTACTCCAGCGCGTGTGAACTGGATATCTGGGTCAAGCTGCTTTGTCGCCATACAGTATGCCAGCTCCATTCGCACAGCCTCCGGTCTGGACGCCAATGTGAATGATGTCTCCGCGTACCCCGCGTGTTGCTCAGCTGGGTGCCCCAGTATCTTCTCGTTCGCCAGTATATCCCACCATGTGCAGATGGCGCAGAGCATACCGAAATCATCCCTTACACGTTTAGCTGCGAGGGTCAGCCCCGTGTTATTCCCGCCGTGCCCATTCATGAATACTACGCGTTTCACCCCGTATCTTGCGAGGCTCTCAAGAACCTCATAGATCACCTGAGCGTAGGTCTCATTGGATAACGTGAGGGTCCCAGTGAATTCCTTATGGTGCCCCGATACACCGTAGCAGAGGGTGGGTAGCACAAGTGCACCGCATTTCTCCCCAACACGATGAGCTATAGCGTCTGCCTGTATCCAGTCGGCTCCGACGCCGAGGTGGTGCCCATGCTGCTCCACGCTCCCAACTGGGAACAGGACTGTTTTGGTTGTCTTGAGTCGTTTCTCAAGCTCTGGCCATGTCTGATAAGCGTAAACCGTCATGGATAATGATTCGCTGAAAGGGTATGAAACATCTTCTATACCATTAGCTTTAATCATGGCTTGTGATTAATTAAAACAGTGAAAAGATAGTGGATGCCATAATTTACATTGGAATAGGAATAATCCTTGCGCTTTGCCTAGGATTCGTCAACATCTATAACGACTTCAAGAAGTACAGGAACGCGGCTGAGGCTACCATTGGACAGACCAAGGTGGCTATGAAGAAGCGCCTGGACATGATCGAGCAGCTCCTCGGCGCCGTCAAGGGATATGTGAAGCATGAGCGGGAGATATTCGAGAACATCGCCAAGCTCAGGCAGGGCATAGATACGGCTGAACCCGGTAAGCTGGGTGAGATTGAGCAGCAGAGCAGGTCCATCACCGGCAGTCTGCTGGCTGTGGCTGAGGCGTACCCTGATTTGAAGGCGTCTGAGACCACTCAGAAGCTCATGGAGGCGGTTATAGATGTCGAGGATGAGATCGCCCGGCACAGGTACACCTTCAACAACATCGTCCAGCAGTACAACACCATGCAGGAGACCCTGCCAAGCAGCCTCCTCGCTGGCTACGCTGGCGCATCAAAGATGGGGTATCTTGAATTCGAGGAAAAGATACAGAGCCCTCCAGATATATCGGTGAACTAGTTGAGCGAAAGAAGACAGATACTCCTGCTGGCAGCCATCGTGGCGGTTATCGCCATAGCTGGTACCCAGGTGGGGCGATTATTCACTGGGGAGGGAGAAGCCGTTGTAACCCAGTATACGGCTGTCCTCCACGCCGATGGTAAGCTTGAGGAGACATTCACATACAAGATCAACGCAGAGGGCAAACGATTCCTGTACAGGTACTGGGAGGCTCCCCTCGCAAACAAGGACTTGGGCTATGCTCAGGTCGAGTTGCTGGACATAGATGCGCCTGAAGGCACATACTGGTATCTGGTGGATAACTCCGGGGCGATATACGCCTCTGATGGCATCGACTCTGGGAGCGTGTCCACCATTAGTATCATGGCTTATTGGAACGAGGCTGGTGCCTTCAACCCATATGGGTATGTACCCGGTGAGTACACTGTGAAGTTCTGGTATCAGGTGCGTCCTCCTCTGGAGTATGATTTCGAGTACACGCACCTCAACCTGAAGCTAGCCAGTGAACACATAACCTATCAAAACGTAAGGGTAGAAATAGAGAACCAAGGCTTCATCGAGAAGGTCTACCCTCATCCACCTACCCTGAGGCAGTCCACTGATAAGAACTGGTTAATCTATACTGGTAGCTCGGCTGAGAACGAGTTGCTGGAGTTTGAGTTCCTCATGACTCCTGAGGCTTTGAATCATATTGATGGCTACCCTCAGCAGGCTTTTGATGTTAAGGCTCAGACAGTAGACGCCAACAACAAGTACAGCTTCGAGTACCTTGTAGCATCAGGTTTCCTCTGGGTCAATAAGTTAGCTACTTTCCTCGTGCCTATTGGATTATATGTGCTCTGGATGCGGGTGGGCCGTGAGAAAGAGTACGTCGTACCCCCGTTCCTCAGCACTATCCCCAACAAGACGAGGAAGCCTTGGCTGGTGAATCTTGTCTTCAAGCGGGACGCCACAGACTTTGATGATGATGGCTTCCACGCAACGCTCCTGGATCTGCATGAGAAGGGCAAGATCAAGGTGGAGGTAGAGGACAAGGATGTGGTGATCCACATTTTGAATGATAAGGGATTGGACCGCTACGAGAATAAGGCGATGGATTTCCTCCAGAAGCTCGCCAAGAATAATGTAATCAGAACCGAGTACATGAAGCAGATGGTGGATCAGGCTCAAAGTAACACCCTGATCGAGTCCAAGGTAGTCGCGCTTAAGGAGCAGTATGGGCGACTCGTAGCGGGAACAGAGAACAAAGTAGCCGACGAGTTCACGGTGAATGGGCGGAAGAAACTCATACCATTGCTCCTGTTATCTCTGTTGCTTACCTTTGGACCATTGTTCTCACTGATCTTCTACGATAACGCTACATTGATCTTCCTGAGCGCAGCGGGCTATGGAGCAGTCGTGCTCGT
>CAYUTB010000112.1:5645-7847 GCA_964447425.1 uncultured Candidatus Bathyarchaeia archaeon | reverse complement strand
TTATTAGGTTAGATGTGGGGTTTTAAAATGATATAATACTCTAAGCCTATGGTTTAGGCTGAGACTATCTGATATACCAGTATTAGAACCGCTGATAACAGGAATAGAGCCGCTGTTTTCTTTGTTACCTTCCAGTTCTTAATATGCATCAGGTAGATGATGGCTGGGATCCCGATGGTGAAGGGAATTGTGGTTATTATCTCGGATGCCGCTGCCTGTATGGGTCTCATTAGTGATACTAATCCCAGTACAAGTGTGATGGTGATTATGTTATCTCCGATGATGTTCCCTACGCTTATCTCGTGTTCTCCTTTTACGGCTGATAACAGAGATACTGCTACTTCGGGTAGTACTGCTCCGAGGCTCATTACTACGCCTACTATGAAGGGGCTGATGCTGTAGGCGTTCATGATACCAACCGCGTTATTCACGAGTATGAATGAGCCCAGAATCAGGGCAGCGCCACCGGTTACGAGTGTGAGAGTAGCATCCCTGATACTGCATGTTTCTTGCTCGCACGCTTCACCTCTCTTGAGCTGCCTGTACAGGAAGAGAACATAGAACCCAAGTAAGATTACGCTGAGTGCTGGGCTTATGGTCCCAGAAACTATGGTTACACCAGCTACAACGATGTTTATCAGGACCAGCATGAGGCACTGCTCAGCTACGTTATTTGTTATCTCGAACTCGCCGATAAGACCAGCCAAGCCGATCAATAATGGCAGATTGTAGATGTTTGAGCCCAGTATGTTCCCCATGGCTAAGTGGCTGGAGCCGAGGTAGATGGCTGCGATGCTGCTGGTTAACTCTGGTAACGCGGTTATTGACGCTATTACCACTGCGCCTGTGGCTGACTTGTTTAGATTAATCAGAGTGGATAAACCGAGGGCGCCTTTGAGTGTGCGAGATGCCCCTAGATATGTAAGGAATAGACTGAAGGATACAAGTATAGCTGATTGGAACATCATAACGCATCACGTATTCGGCTTCTGCTGCTCCGCCGGCATTTAAACATATCACAAACAAAGTGTTTATGAGCATATTACGCGAAAAAATCGGATCCGAATAAAGAAAGATTAGAAGATATTGTCCAGTAGCGCCACTGGTTTCCCACCCATGAAATAGACACGAGGCGTATTCATGTGCATGTGATTCAGCAGGCTGTATGTCATCCACCCTGCGGTTTCAGCTGTCTTGCTGAGGGTGTTCTCGCCAGTTCTCCCAATGATCTCTACCACTGTGCCTTTCTCAGCCTCAACATCCTCTAGGTCTACGAGGATATGGTTGAGGCTCACAGAGCCGAGGCTGGACTTGTACACATCATCAACCAGTATCCTTCCAACATTCGCCATCTCACGCGGGATACCATCATAGAAACCAGCGTGAATAGTGCCGATCCTCATCCGCTTCGGGGCTATGAATTTACCCCAATAGGTCACACCTTCGCCCCGCTCCACGGTCTTAACATACTCTATACGCGCCTTGAAGCTGAGCACCTGTTTTAGGTCAACTTGGACGGATAGGTCTTTTTTCTCGGGGTAGACCCCGTAGAGGCTCATTCCGGGTCGTACTAGGTCCAGCCACCCTGCTGGGTTATGGAATGTGGCGTCTGTGCTAGCCATGCTTCTGATGGGTATGTTGATTCCTTTTGCCTTGAGTTTTTGATCTACAGCCAGCAGCTTCGCGAGCATCTCCGGATCAATTGATGGGTTCTGCTGGAACGTGGAGAAGATACCCACGACATCAACATGTTCCAGCCCCTGCACATACTCGATAAGCTCCACAGCCTCAGTATGCCTGACACCGATCCTGTTGAGCCCGGTATCCACCTTGATGAACACCATCGCTTTCTTGCCCAGCTTCTCCCCTGCCTCATTGAGTTTATCAGCGTCTTCTCTCGTGTAGATGGTCTGTGTAATATCCTTCTGCACTACCTTACGGTACTGCTCGGGGGTGAACAATACATCCATGTTCAGCACCTTTAACTTGAGCCCAGCCTCCCTGATCCTCAGCGCCTCGTAGAGCTTCGCCACCATACACCACTCCACTCCCCTTGACTCAAGGTAAGCAGTTACAGGGATCAAGCCATGCCCATAGGCGTTATTCTTCACCACCGCCATCACGGTTACGCCGACATGGTTCCTGATCTCATCCAGATTGTGCCCTAGGTTATCCAGGTCTATCTCCAGCCATGAACTGTAA
>CAYUTB010000112.1:0-5545 GCA_964447425.1 uncultured Candidatus Bathyarchaeia archaeon | reverse complement strand
TGGCAAGTGTTTTATTCTTAGAGGCAATTGAATCAAACGATAAAGATGGTTAGAAGAGCACTGATAATGGGGGCAGCTGGGAGAGACTTTCACAACTTCAACACATTTTTCAGAGGCAACAAGATCTACGAGGTAGTCGCCTTCACCGCAGCCCAGATAAGCGAACTCGACACAACAGCAGGCGTCGAAAAAAGAGTATACCCACCCGAATTAGCGGGACCCATGTATCCAAAGGGGATCAGGATATACCCGGAGGAGCATCTGGAAGAGCTAATCAAGAAGCATAGGGTCGATGAGGTCTTCTTCAGCTACAGCGATGTATCGGCAGGTTATCTCCACGATGAAGCCGCGAGAGCACAATCAGCGGGAGCATCGTTTGTCCTTCTAGGTCCAAAGGACACCATGATCAAATCAAAAAAGCCCCTCATCAGCGTCTGCGCCTCCCGGACAGGCAGCGGTAAGAGCCCAACATCAAGGTTTCTCGTGAAGACCCTGAAAAACATGGGCTACAAGGTAGTTGTCATCAGGCACCCCATGCCATACGGGGACCTCGTGAAACAGAGACTCCAACGATTTGAGACACTCGCCGACCTCGATAAACACCAGTGCACGATAGAGGAGCGGGAGGACTATGAGCCACATCTGGAGATGGGTGCGATAGTCTACTCGGGCGTGGATTATCAGGATATCATCGACTCGGCTGAGAAGGAGGCAGACATAGTCATCTGGGATGGGGGAAACAATGATTATCCGTTCTATGTTCCCAGCAAGCACATCGTTATCGTTGACCCTCACAGGGTGGGGCATGAGCTCAGCTACTATCCGGGGGAGACCAATGTCAGGCTAGCAGATATAGTGATAATCAGTAAGGTAAACACCGCTGATCCTGAAAACGTGAGAAAGATCAAGGAGAATGTGAGAGGGATCAACCAGCATGCCCAGATAATTGAATCCGAGATGAAGATTACAGCAGAAGATGAATCGGATCTTACTGGGAAAAAGGTGCTGGTCATCGAGGATGGGCCTACATTAACTCATGGAGAGATGAAGTACGGGGCAGCCACATTGAAGGCAAAGGAGAAACATGCATCGATAGTCGATCCACGCCCCTACGCAAAAGGCACCATACGAGATATCTATGATCTCTGGCCACATCTTGGGAAGATTATCCCCGCTGTCGGGTACAGTGATCACCAGATAAAGGAGCTTGAGGAATCCATTAATGCTACTCCTTGTGACCTCGTGTTGATGGGTACGCCCACTGATCTCCGTCGTTACATGCATGTGGATAAGCCGGTTATCAGGGTGAAGTATGAGTACGCTGAGGTGGAGCCCGGTACCCTCATAGGGTTACTGGATGAGACTCTACCCTAGTCTATACGCTGAGTCCGCCCTTCATGGTCTGCTGTATCTCAACGGTGTAGCCTTCTATGTCTTTGAACATGAAGACCTTGATCTTGAGGCGCTCGGATTCCTGTGGCATGTTCTCTATGGTTAACCCGTTTTTCTTCAGCTTATGGTACCATGCATCAGCGTCTTTCACGTTGAGGCAGAGGATCACTGGCTTGATGTTGTTCGCCTTATGGTAGCCGTGGGCTCCGTCCACTAGCCCGACGTATGCGCCTTCTCTGATCCGGTATATCTTGCTCCAGCCTTGGTCGACTTCCAGTTTGAAGCCCATGATGTCCTCGTAGAACCGTTGGGCTCTGGGTAGGTCTCGGTAGTAGAGCCATGTTATGACTCCGCGTATCTCTTCACTCATAAGCTGATGAATGAATTGGGGATATTTAACTGGTATAACTCGGATTATCATATCATAATTTGTCGTTACTGATCGGTGTTTTTGTACACATTTGGATCAAAACTGGGCAATTCTAGGGCTTCTTTATGAGAAAAAGGGATTGTTTCGGCTTCGCCGCATTACCCCCCCCCCCTCCTAGTTAGCCGCTATTCTCTTTTGTAATTGGGTTATAAAAATTGAAAACACGTTTCTGTTCACATCATCTGGATGTTGATGATTTATATCCAAATTTCCTTGTTACATGAGACGGTAATGTTGAATTTCTCGTGCAATAACGTAAAAAGGAAGTTGTATGAGAATTGGATATTATGGAAGAAGCTCAGAACAAGAAACAGGAACTGCGTGCTAAGGTTAATGCTTGGAAGAAGGCGAATCAGGGTTGGCGAACAAGTGAAGCCATGGAGACGGCGAAGGGTAAGCTAGATAAGCGTACTTGGGAAGGATACGTCTCTGTACTACCGATATTCTGTTATTTTATGGATAAGACTCCGCAGGAGATTATCGATGAAAGGGAACAGCATTACAAGTCAGACGACAGAAAGATACGCTACTATTATGAGGATAAGATGGAGGAGTTCAGACAGTATCTGATAGACCATCACTATGGGGCGGGTACTATCAAGGCATATCTTGGAAGGGTAGCGGGGTTATTCAGCAACAACAGACTAGACCTGTTATTGGACAAGTCGTTTTGGGCGAAGTCGAATAAGGTGAGCAGCGAGATAGCACAGGCATTGGAGACTACGAAACGGTATCCAGATAATGATGAGATGAGACTAATAGTTGAGATAGCGGACAATCAACAATCACTTGCGATACTTTTCGGATACCATTGTGGCTTGACTCCCACTGATACTGTTTCATTGACTTGGGATAGGCTTAACATTGATTTTGAACACGAGAAACGGGAATTCATACACGTTGACTCTGTTAGAGATAAGACTGGTGTAGATCATGTGATTATCTTGAACCCTGACCTGTTACATTTTTTGAAGGCACATTGGTTGAGCAAGAATAAGCCGAGTAGCGGTTGGATCTTTGAGGGTTATAATGAGTCTGCGATGAATAGAAGGAATCTGAATTATTTCTTCAAAGACCTAGCGGTCAAAGCATTAGGCGAACACCGGGGAGGTGAGCTGACATTCAAGGATTTACGTGATAGCTTCAATGAGGCGATTCTAGATAGTGAGGTGAATGAGGAAATCAAGGATATATTGATGGGGCATGTCAGACCAAGCGCCAAGGGTAACTATTCTTTCAGCACCGCATCTGTGGTGCGTATTTACCGTGAGCAGATATTTCCTAAACTAGCGATAAACGGATGGGCTCTCAAAGAGAAGGCGTCTGAGGTTGACAGTCTCAAAGAAGAAGTAAAACGATTCAGGGAAGCCTTGAACTTGGTAGAGTCTGAGAACACCGCATACAAGACACGCGTAGATAACCTACAGAGTAACCTCGAAGCCGTGAAGGAAGTTAGTGTGGGTCAGGCTGGTGAGATCAAAGAGTTGACGGGGTTGGTTAATGAGATGGTTGAGTCTGTTGCTAATTGGCACAAGGATTACGATGTATTGTATATGTGGATTCAATCCATGGGCGATAACGAGACTATACGGGAGTTTAAGGAGATCAGGAAGAAGATGAAGTATAACTGGGATGATGATGTGGGTGGTGTCACGGGGTGACGCGCCCCGTGCGGGGCATCGTCACGGCTTCGTGATGGGGAACCTCACAGTGTTCCCCATACCCCTCCAGTAGAGATGAATGCCGTGCATCCACTTCGTGGAGATGTGGTGCATGGTGATGCGGAACAGTGGTAAGTGGTGCGCCATGTGTGGCTTGGTGGTAGGGGTGGTATTATTCGGCTTCTAGGATGATGTTTTCTCCGTTTTTGGTTAGGGTCCATCGGCGTTTTTGTTTTGTTGCTAGTATTCTTAGTTCTCGGATGCTAATGCTTGGAATATAGTAGGTTCCTGATTTGGTTTTTCTTATTTTGAGTCTCATCTTGTCGTTATACCACCTAGTGGTTTAGGTTTGGTGATCTATAATTTTGTTGTTGGTTGGGCTTGAATTTTGTATTTTTTTGTGTTTAAAGTTCTCTATAGGCAGGATACCAAAGTAGCTAAGCTAAAAATCAGAGTATACTTTTTGTATACTTAGATTATTATTTACATGAGTTTAGGCACCAGAAATGAAGAACCATAAAATACTGTTAATCTCAGCAATTATTGGTATGGCAGTAATCATATCATCATTGTTACCGCTGATTGAAGTACCTGTAGATGAATATTATCTTGAAATCCATGAGGTTTGGTTTGAGAAGGAGGTTCATGTTAATTACCCAGTAACAGGTGAAAATGATTGGAATTGTAGTGCTATTTCCTATGATCTCCTTGATGGTAGATTTTACATCTATTGGGTTGTGCCTGTTGCTCAGAATAGAGATATTGATTTCCATATAGAATCAAATGAAAATCCTGAGAGGATGGTTTTCTCAGAGGATGAATTTGTTAAATTTCAACAAGGCAAACCCTCAGAAAAAATTATAGAAAAAGATAGAGCTACCAGAGGTACTTTGAGTTTTGTATGCAATTCTTCAGCAGAGTATGTTTTCGTTTGTATCTTTAGTTCAGAATTAGAATCTAAAGATGAGCTTAGCATTAAAGCTAGTTGGCTTTTTTCAACTCTCGAAGAGGAAATAACTAACTATCGAACTGAAATCGAGTATTTAGTTGAAATTAGAATAAGGTCTGTTCCTAAGAAAGTAACAATAGCGCAAAAACTATTCGGAAATTATTAGATTATTGGTGAAGCATAGAAGATTGGTTTGAATTAGTCATATACATATCAAGTCGATTCGCTATGAGTACGCACACGTATGTATCTAAATGAAGCAAGTAATAGAAATAAAAAGGGAATTAAAAACCTAAACTCACCATAACTAACATCCCCAAACTGTTGAGCCAATACAACAATAATTATCTCAAGAAATCCACCTATAAAACCACCAACAAATGAAAAAGACGGCTTAAAATCATGAAAAAATGTTGCTCCCGCTAACATTGCACAAAATAACGGAAATAGTGTATAAACACTAGCAATAGTTTGAAACCAAAAAGGAGCCAACCCACCGACCAACGATGATAACAAACCAGTGTAAAACCAAATAATATTAGGGTTCAAATCCGTTTTACGCTGAATAAGGACTCTATCAACGGATAACATCAGGGTGGTTAAGAGAATGGAAACAATGAAGACACCGGGTATACCAAAAAACGTGAAATCAGCCTCTTTCATTAAAAACCCTCCATACATATCTAGCTGATTTCTCAACCAAGAAGCAGTATGGTTCGCAGTTATCACTATTAAAAGTGTAATCGAAAATACAATATAGGATAAGAGAAATTCAGACCCTTTTTTATTATTTAGGTAGTTTAGCAACTTGTATAATAGTATGTTAATGAATCCGATTAATAGGGATATAATTAGTATGTTTTGATAAGGATTGTTTTCTAGGATTTTGTAAGAATAGTATGATAAGGGATAAGCGAATATGTAGAGTGAACTTAGGGTGTAGTTTTTTATTTTTGTTCTTTTTCTAGTTAGTGTGTAACAGTAACTCAATACCCCAATAAAACAACCATACACGAAAGAAGCATAAATTACTCTATTCATTATTTATTATCTATTATTATAAAATAAATGATTTTCTAATATTATTTTTATTCTCATCGGTATTTGTTATAC
>CAYUTB010000111.1:0-8014 GCA_964447425.1 uncultured Candidatus Bathyarchaeia archaeon | reverse complement strand
GCAGGACACATCCCAATCCCGCTACTAGCAAGCCTCTACCAGTCACAGCCAGCCACGGAGCTGGAACAAAAGGAAATGAAGAAAATGAGTGAAACAGAAAAACTCAACCAAAAAATGGAAAACCTCACAACTCAAAACCTTGAACTCACCCAATCAAACCAGACACTCCAAGCCAAGGTCACGAACCTAGAGGACCAAATCACCGAAATCCAGTCCGCCAAGCACAAGCAACTGGTAGAAGAAACCCTAACAGCCCGCCACCAAGCGGAGCTAGTAGAAGACACCGCGAAAGAACGGGAACGCCTAGAAGCCAAAACCTCTGAGGAACTCAACGACCTCAAAGAAGACGCCGAGAAGATCAAGGCCAAGCTCAAACAACGCAGCGAAACACCCAAAGCCAAATACAACCAAGGCAACGGGGACGAACTCAAAGCAGCCATAGAGCAAACACGAGCCCGCCTATTCGGAAGGAGGGATAATTGATGGCCGCAGGCAGCATACTCAAAGAACAACTCCTAGTCATCGAAGAATACACGGTCAAGCTCAACGAGGACATCGAGAAAGGCGAACTCGTCTACAACGACGGAAACGGCATACTAGCGGCACCAAACACAGCCACCGGACCCTTCATGATCGCATTAGAAGCACACGACTACAGCGAGGAAACAAGCCACAAGATAGTCTGCGCAGCCATGGGATGCGTAGAAGCCCAGAAGATAAGCGGAAGCGGAGGAGGCAAAAAAGGACAACCAGTCATGATCAGCGCCACAGCAGGCGAAGTAACCCTATTCGTGAAAGGCGACGCACCGAGCAGCTACATCGAGGCAGACGTACAGACCGCCCTAGACACCAACATCGGCATCGTAGGCACATTAACCGAGGACGCAGCCGACGCGGATACAACAGCCAAGATATGGCTGGGGGTGAAATAATGACCCGGGTATGGAGATCAGCCCTAACAGGCCAATACTGGAAACAACCGAGCCCAAGCACCTACGAGGCACAGGCAATCCTACCACAGGACATCGCCGACATAGAAGCCGTAACCATCCTAGACGAGGTACTGGGCTTAGCGCGCCCCAAATACAAGCTCAGAGACATCTGCAGACCCATAAGGATGGACAGCCTCACAGCCAGAATCGACATAGCCACCAGCCTCACAGGACAGGAAAAAGTACCCCCAATGGTGGAAGCCGAGCTAGCAGCCGAGAACTACACGGCGGTAAGCTTCGACCTATGGAAGAACGTGGTCCACATAGTAGTAAGCGATGAGGCAATCAAGAAGGCAGCCCACGACGTGCTCAGCCTCAACGTAGAGGACGCAGCCCGTGACCTAGCGCGCATGGAGAACAAACAGATCAAGGAGATAGCCGAGAACTGCACCGAGAAGGTAAGCGGAACAGCGTACAGCGACTGGGGAGCCATGACGACCCCACCCAATAGCGACACCAACCCATTCGAAGCCATCCGAGCCAGCATCGAATACATCGAAGGCGAAGGCTACGAGCCAGACTTCATGGCCATGCACCCCACGCTATGGGGAAAATTCGTCACAAACACCTACGTCCGCGACCTAGTCCACGCAGGCATAGCCCAGATAGGGCAAGACGGAGGCAAGTTCACACTACCAGGCTACCCAACCATCCGTGCAATCACAGACTACTCCCTAACCCAGACACCAACCGCCAGCCTAGGACCACTAATCGGAGACAGCAAAGCACCCGCCCTAGTACTGGGCGAGGGACCAACCGAGGCAGCACGGTACAGGGACGAAAAAGCAGCCTACGACGCCTACGTGATACGCCAGTACCTTGAACCCAAGCTAGTCATCGACGACGCCATAGACAAGATCTGCACATAACTATCCCCTTTTTTAAAAATATGATGAAATCGAGAAATGGAGGAAAAAAGAGTGCCCTACAGTACGCCAGCCGACGTTAAACTAATCGTCCACACAAGCCTCACAGACACAGAGATAACCAGCCTCATCGAGCAAAGCGACGCAGAGATCACTAAACGCCTAGGAGCCCAGACCGCAGGCGACGTACTGGTGAAGCGCCTCAGCAGCTTCATCACAGCCCACACCATACTCCTGCGGCAACCCGAGAGCATCACCATCGGCGAGTACAGAGAGCAACGAGGCGATGCATTGGACGTATGGGGTCATGAGATCAACCGACTCTACAGGCTACTAGGCTCAGCGAAGATCAAAGCCTCCGAGTACAGGCACATCGACGAGGATCAGCGCTACAGGGATACGCTATGAAACAGTTCAATGAACGATTAACAACCGCGAAAATCATACTAAGACAACTACAAGACAAGCCAACCCAGTGGACACCATTAATGAAAAAGACTCTGGAGGCTTCAACTCCATGGATAACCCAGTCAACCCTAGACTGGTTAAGAAGAGAAGGTTATGTAGATAGACCAAAACGGGGATTATACCAGATAACCGAGAAAGGAAAAAACCTCCTAAACGCAATCAATTAGAATTCAAATCACAAACAATCTATATATTACACAAAATATACACCGAAATACGGCGAACACATTTATCTGAACCAATAAGCTTTCGATTATTAAGGTAAACTATAGAGCAACTATTATACCCATTTATATAGAGTTGATATCCGTCACGATCGACTTCAACTCCTAGGTGGATGGGTGCTGTAACACTTTTTCACCACATCTCATTTACATGGCAATTAAATAACTGTAATGAATTTGGTATGTAATTTCTATAAGTATATCATATATAGATGGACTAAATCAGTAAACAGTATTTAGTGAGATATAATTTAGCAGGCTAAATTTTCTAGCCATTGGTCTATGTTTCTTGTTGCTCCATTCTCTTCATCTGGTTTTTACATCGTCCACTATAAACGGGGTCCAGTATTCATCTTCATGGGAGACATGAATGTCTATCCATAGCGATATTGGTAAGACATCAACAACTTGATTATTCTCCCATATTAACCCAGGTATCATTGTACCTCCTGCAATTGACCATTTACCTGTAAGACTTATAGTATACCAACCCTCATCCAACTGGACACTGTAGCTACTTGATTGATTGACATTAACCGACCAAACAACGGGGGCATATTTTACAGTTGACCCATCCTCCTTAGTATGATTAGCGTATTCCGGCATACTATAATCCCCTTTCTGTATCGTCAAAGGGATACCTAGGCTAGGATAGGCGTTCATGATTACATCCATGAAAAGATTAGAATCATCTTCATAGACATATATAACAGTCCTAAAAGGCCCCACATCTCTTGGGGGATATGACGTGTTTAGCCTTACTAATTGTAGTTGAAGATGTTTCCGTAACGATTTTCCTACACCGAATATCGAGCTATTAAAGTATCCTCTAAAATCTTTGAGTTCAGACTGTGTTGTATTTAATTGTTCATTTATTCCTTCTATCTCGGTTTTGAGCTTAATGAGCTCAAAACTTTGATTTAACGAAAAATAAACAATTAGTATTAATAAAGTAGCTATGATAATTGTGGACATCTTGTATCTATCTTTTAGATTCATAACAACTCCACATTATAGTAATATTTGTTATTAAAATAAGACAAGGTAGATTCTCTTTCCAGTCATGGATTATAGAGGTGCTCAATTCTACAACTGCTATAACTTGAAGAATGGTACCAAAACTGGACATACACCCATCTAACATCTCCACCAAAAGAGACCCAACCTGTGTTTTTACCCTCCTTTACGTTTCCAGTATAGTAGGTTACCCACGGATTAGAGTAGTCAATAATATTGACGGTCTCATATGTATTATCTGGTGAAGTGTCATCCACATATACTCTTATAGAAGTACATATGTACGGTCCAACTTCAATAAACTCCTGCCCCTCTGAATGTTGTACATAGATATAATCCATATCTCTAGGTTGAATAGGCGGTCCTTTAGCGTAGGCAACTCCGGTTGCCATTAGTAGAGTTGTTGCTAACAGTATTATTGTTATTCTAGTGATGCTTTTTTCACGCACACGTATCACCGTATTAACGTTTATATTAGGATACTAATAAAGATATTTAAATTCACATTTAGACAACAGATTAATTTACCTTTTATCAGTTTATTCCTCTGATTATGGACTCCTTTTTTTCGGTTGATCAATCCGAAGTGGTTTCGGAGTATGGTCCCGATTACGTTGGGGTGTTTTTTGTTCTCAGATATGCTTATCTCTTCCATTCCGGCTTACACGTCTTTATGTAGTGAGACGCTTATCTTATTACAGTTTCTAACCATACGTTATTAACATCAATTTTCTAGTATTTGAATATTCGGTCATATTTTCCAACTTTTCTCACCCCCTTTTTTTATTCTTCATCTTCCAAGGACAACATAAGGTGGCCCCTTGTCAGAGAAATTTAAAAATATTAACAAGAGTTTTAGAATAATAATTTAAGCCAACTCATTTAATTGAACACATATAATTCAACAAATAAAATGTATGTTATAAAATGTATACTATAAAAATAGTATAAATGCGTCTTTTCTGACTCCATACCATAGAGAATGAAAACAGTGGAGTAAACAATGTCAGGCTTCCAAAAACCCTACCCACCCGACCCCATCACATACACCCACTACAACGCACTCGTAGACGCGCTGGAGGCAAGGTTCGGCTCAGCTGCACAGGGCATCATCAAGGACAGGACACAGATCGTCAACACGCGGGGCAACATCTGGAACTTTGAACCCGGAAACATTCAGCAAGCCATCGACGACGTACTAGCCGACACAGGCGGAGCAGTGTGGCTGCCTAAAGGTAAGATCATCGAAACACAGCCTTGGACCATAGACGAGGTATACCCGGTCAACATCCACGGCGCAGGAATGTGCTGGCACGACCAACCCTATGGCACCATGATCCGGTTCAACCTAGCCGACAATGTCCACTGCATCGACATAGGCAAAACCGGGGAGACAGCACACTTCGGAGGACTCTACGACATGACCCTATACCAGGGCTCAGGGAACCGTGATGTGGTCCACATGGACAGGGTAAGCGACTGGCATATGGAGCGGGTCTACATGAACCAGCCTAAACGCCACGGCTTCCACGTGGAGAGCACAGGTGACAGCTGGAACCTCTGGGTGAAGGACTGCCTCATCGAGAACGCAGCACAGGCAGGAATCCGATTAGAGGGCGGTGCAGGCTCAGGTGTGATACTGAAGAGCTACTTCCTGAACAACTATTTCTACGCTAATAACCGGGACATCGAGATCGGGGCATTGGATGGAGTAGAGGGAAAGGTACGGCTCTGCCAGTTCCATAACAACCAGCACTTCAACACCGTAGGAGTGGGCTTTAAGATGTACCGCAGAGTCGAGGCGATCATCTGCATGGGTCACATCTTCTACTCGACGGGAGGTGACGCGGTAGACATAGACGACGATGGTGCAGCAAACAAGTGCACCCAGATCAACATCAACAGCTTCATCATCGATGGTCAATCAGCCACACCCAATGGCATAGACCTCCAAGGATACACAGACCACGTGGTAATCGACAGCGGGCAGATCTACGGAGTCACGGGCACTGCGGTAAACGAGGGCGTGAACGTCACCAACATCAAAAAGGGGGACATCTACGAGTCATGAGCTACCAGTACGCCCAGTATGGAATAGGATTCGACCTGAAACGCCCAGAGCCCCAAGCCCTCAGATTCGAGGCGTTACTCACAATCCGGGGCACCGCGATAACAGTAATTCAGCAGACACTAACCGGTCGAGACAGCTACGGGCAACCCATATACACAGAGAACCCCTACACATTGAAGGCATTCATCGAGCGGAACCCGGATGAACGATACTTCACAGCGGGTGAGGTAAATCAGGACAGAGCGGTAATCTACCTAGCACAGTGGGCTCCACTAGATGAGTCGCTTTACAAGCTGGAGATCAATAGCGCCCGCTACCACATCACCGGGGTCGAACAGACAGATTCATACCTCAAAGTAGAAGCGAGGAGGATGATCCGGTGATCGACCCCAAACTAACCCTGCTGGAGCTACTGAAAAACGGGTGGAGCCTCAGCTTCGAACCCGTCTTTAGCAGCGACTGGCTCATGGAGAAAGCGGAGTTCCCACAGCTAGTAGTTAGCCACATCATAACAACCAAGACCCCGTTGGGCTTGAGTGAAAACCCAGCTATAGCTGATTACCGCTACACTGGGATCTACCTCGTTGATGTGTGGAGCAGTGGAGAGCAGGATAAACGCTGGATGATGATCGAGGAAGTAAACCGCATCCTCCAGTCACACCACAACTCACCGGGAGAAACCCTAGAGTCAGTCAGAGTCTCGGATTGGAGAGACCTAGACGAAGGAACCCTAAGACCACCACTATACAGGTCCCAGACACGCGTGGAGGTATCCTACATTGGCTAGGCTCCGCGGAAGGGACCAAATAGAGTTCGGTCACAAACCCTACGACGAGGCGAGCTATGGCGGAAGCCCGGGAGCCTCACCCACCACACTGTACAGGATCGGCTTCGTTACCGAGCTTGCACCCAGCTTCGACCCAGAGCATAACAGGGTATTCGCGCTACGGGATGGCACAGATCAGGGTAGACCAGTTGCCATACTCATGCGCCGGGAGAACGTGCGGCTGCGCTTGAGGTGGCTTCAGGGACAGCTAGCCGACTACTTCCAGAAATACATCCTAGGAGGCAGCAACTTCTTCGCTGAAGCGAAACTCTACAGGGACGCCACAAACAAGCTGTACCTCTACTGGACAGGCTTGAAAGCAAACACCCTGAGTGTTCAGAGCAGCATCGGTGAACCCGTCCAGTGGAACGCGGAGTTCATCGGCAAACTCTACGACACCAAGACCACGACCATCCACAGCTATGGCGCCAGCCCTGGAGTACCTTGGGAGTGGGACGACACCTACATCCAGATCAGTACAAACGGCGCCGACTGGACCACCCTACCCGACGTAACCGATTACGAGTTCCGGGTAGACAACCAGCTGAAACCCAACTACGTCTTCAACACAACGGGCAGCAAACAACTCAGCAGCCTAGAGGAGATGGAGCAGCTCCTAGACGCTCGCCTAACCATGAATCTCCAAGACGACACAATTCTCAGCTATTGCCTGGACCAGACTGAGCTCTACCTCAAACTCATGCTACCCGACAGCAAGTACATTCAGTTCAGTAAGGGCAAGCTGCGGCTAGCCGATCCGGTGGTGAAACCCGAGGACCTCATCGCCTGCCGCGTAGAGTACACCGGTGGGTACCTTGAACACAACTTCACGTGATGAAAATGAGACATGAAACCGAGATAATGGAACACCGACTGGTCTTCAGGACATGGACCTACGGTATGAAACAGCAAGCCCTACGAGAGGCCACAAAGTGGAAACGAGGAAGCGGCGGAGAGCTACAGCCCGAGGTAGACCCGTGGATTCTCAACGACCAGATGCTCCTTCAGACACTCGTCGAATGGGACCTAGTAGACAGTGAAGGGCAGCGGTTACCGATAAGCCTCGAATCCGTCCAAGGCGTTGAGCCCCCGGAGTTGGTTGAGGAGATGATTGCCTACACTCAGAGCATAAACGGTGTCACAGCAGAAGAACGAAAAAAATCGTGGAGGCGGTGAAGCGTGGAAAACCTTGCCAAGAAATCGATGATGTTCAGATATGCGCCGCGATGGGGTGGACCCACGGGATGCTCATGGAGCAGCCAGCAAGCTTCGTTGAGAGACTCAGCGTCTACCTCGGAGCAATCGCGGATACACAGCTTAGAGAACAGAGGAGGCTGGACGAGGAGCTTCGCCGCCAGCTGAGGAGATGAAAGAATGAAGGTAACCAAACAGGTAAAACGGGAAGACTTGGGGTACGAGCTCAGGCTAATACCTGAGAAGATCGCCGAGTCCGTTGACCTTGTCTTAGCGTTACCTCGAATGCTTGTTATGGCTAAAGCCTTCTGCCCCGTCAAAACAGGCGCACTCAGAGACTCCATAAGGGTTGAACG
>CAYUTB010000110.1:0-8109 GCA_964447425.1 uncultured Candidatus Bathyarchaeia archaeon | reverse complement strand
CATAGTAGACTCTTGGGGTTATTGGATTCATCCAGACCGCTAACTGATAGGGCTCCACTCCAGCCAACTCACATAGGCATTGAGCATCATTAGCGCCAGTCAAACTGATAGCCTCAACCACATCACCGATCACCGCATCGGCACCAGTTAAATCAACTATAAGGTGGTTGATGCTGACTCCTCCAATGATCGGGCAAATCTTGCCACCAACATTGACGATGCCTTTCTTGCCCAGCTGCCTGAGATACCCATCACTGTACCCCATATGCATGGTCCCCACCTTCATACGCCGGGGAGCCACAAAAGCCCCACCATATGTCAAGGGTGTACCCGGCTCCACCCACTTCACATGCTCCAACCGCCCCTTGAGGCAGAGAGCCTGCCTTAGTTCTACTCCGGTCTCGCGTGCCTCAGGCATGGGGTACCAGCCGAATAGCATCACGCCGGGTCTTACAGCGTCGAGGCTGCTCTCAGGTCTGAGGAATACGCCGTGACTGCTGGCGATACTGAGAGTGGGTACATCTACGCCTCGCTTGGACAGGGCTTCCTTGACCTGCTTGAGTTGCTCTATCTGCGTAAAATCCATATCATCTTCCAGCAGTGTGCTGAATAAACCATCTATCCTTAGCCCGGGTAGCCCAGCGATGTACTCTATTAGATCCGGCGCATCAACCCAGTTGACCCCGACTCTGCCAAGTCCAGTATCCACCTTCACCCAGACACCGGCAACCCTACGTAGCCCATCCGCTGCCCTGCTCAGCCTATCAGCGGATTCCCTGTGATAGATAACCTGTGAAACCCCCTGCTCAACGACCCACCTGTACTGCTCCTCTGTGTAAATCGGGTCCATGTTGATGACCCCACAGTCCAACCCAGCTCTTCTGATGGCTCGCGCCTCCCAGAGCTTCGCAACCAACACACGCTGAACACCGCGACCCATAAGATACGCAGTAACAGGGGCTATCCCGTGGGCGTAGGCGTTCTTCTTCAGACAGGGGATAATCTCCACCCCAGACAATGCTCGGGCTTGTTCGAGGTTGAAGCCTATGTTTTCTAGGTTAATCTCGATCCATGTGCTGAACCCCTCGACTCGTTTATTGATCTCCTCACGGGTCGGCTGATTCTGGAAATAGGCGGAGAAACTCATGAGACTACAATATTTTTTGAGGTGATAAAGTTTTCAAGAGGAGTTATTCGTGTTTTAACTAGAAATCTTAGAAAATTGTTTATATCAAAAACCCCTGTTCGATGGTCTCATGATAAGAAAACTAGGGCTCATGTGGAGCCATGCATATGAGGTGAATGGTTCATGAATATTTTGAAGAGAATGGCACCATGGTACGCGATAATTGGCGCCATGTTCTTCTTTTACGGCTTCTACATCCTGATGTTCAAAGAAAACATCGGGGAGACAATAGCGTGGATGATCGCATACATACTGTTCATCTACGCATCAGTCCACATGGACGACGAATGGGAAATCAGAACCCACGAAGTATACTAAACCCATTTTATAAATAACCTCAAATCAAGGGGGGAGGGGTATATCCTCAACCCAACTAAAATAGCGTCTCCAAGCAGAAACCCAGCCCCAGAACAACCCCGATCAGAGATAAGTATATGACGAAAAGCGTCACGGTAACGCTTTTTTCCCGATAAAAAAAGGTAAAAAAAGGGTGCTTAATTGATGAGTGTACATTCACCCATCTGGGACACTCTCAGGCTCCAGCTCTGCCCAAGATACGTGACATCCACGAAGTAATCCGCTGTCGGGTTCAAGTTGTAGCTTACCTGCACGGTTATGTCACCGGACACGAATTGATGCATGGAAGTGCCGATTACACCGGTGGGAGTTATATCCGTATCAGTCCATTCCCACATCGGAGTAATCTTCAGAAAATCAACTGCCTGATTGCATGCCCACTCATGCGTGGTGATCTTGAGCCCCAGATCAATATACGGTATAATCTGGTCCGGCATTGCTGGTTTCTCGGCTAACACGTAGCCTGTTACTATCGCTGCGTTGAGCAGGATTATGAAGAGAGTCAACATCTTCGTTTCTTTGTTAATCATTTTTGATCAAGAATAGAGGCACTGGCTCCGGGATATTATCCCAAGGAAACGAACACCTGATCGAATAAGGAGATCAATGAAGAAAAGAGATTAGAACGCCTTCACCCAGCGATACATATCGATCCGAGTGGTGAAACCGGTTAACTCGTACAGCCTGTTGGCGGCTGGATTATTCGCAGCCCCACCAATATACAGAAGCGTTGGGTTATACTTGTTCAAACGCCTGAACCCCTCACAGAGCAACGCACGACCAATCCCCAATCCACGATACTCAGCGAGCGTACCCATAGGCTCCAACTCAGCAGTCCCGCTGGAGCCATCAACCCTGAATGTGCAGAAAGAGACGATCTTATCTGCTTCATCAACTGCTACGAGGTCGAGATCAGGGTTATAGAACGAAGCACGGGCAAGTTCCTCAAGTATCTCACGGGTGAACCATTCACCGTGCCCAAAAACCTGCCTGATGCATGACGCTATCTCGTTAAAATCATCAGGCGTTGCAGAGCGAACACTAAACCCATCAGGAAGCACATGATCAGGAATCGGTGCATCGACATTCCTCAACCGGAAGATTCCATATATCCCCTCCCGATTGAAGCCCCTTCTACGCAGCGCCTCCTCTCTGACTGGGCTTCCTTCAAGCTCAACGATACGGAGCTTAGCTTCCTCATCACCCTTCTTAGACCTACAATAATCCTCCACCCACTTAACCATCTCATCATACAGGTACAGGTAACCGGGATGCAGCTGAACAAAATACTGGAAAGGCTTCTCAGGGACCACAAGCCCCACAAGTCCCCCATCATCCTCCCACACTCTGATCCAAGGATCAAGCTCACGACTATTATTCTCAAAACGAGGAGGCAGCCAATTCTCAAGCCCCCCAGTCTCAGCGAAAGTCCTCCGGAGAAAATCCATCACACGAAGATGATCAACCTCATCACGGTACGCTCTTGAAACTAACATAAATCCCAATACGCCTACCATCATATTCAATTTACCGAGAGGGGGAGGGGGGGTCAACCCCTCCCAGACATAAAACAGGCTCCAAGCAGAAACCCAGCCCCAGAACAACCCATAATTGAACTCATATAGTGTAAAAAACTGGTAGGGTAACGGGAAAATAATGACATAAAACGATCTGGTAAAGAAAAAAGGTCGTTACACGAGGTTTGTAACATCAATTTCTAAGTCATCGGATATTTACCCCATAATTGATTAGGTCTAATTGCATGATTCTTTTTTTAATATTTAATCTTGGAACATTAGTAACAATTGATAATAACTTTAAAACAATAATTTACGTTAGAAATATTAAGTCAAATCTTCAGAGGCGATAAAAACTTGAAAGAATGGAAATGTATCGTAGTCGGACACCATAAAGAAATCTCAGAGGCAATAGAGAAAAACCAAGAAGAGGGATGGGAACTGCACACATATCAAGCCACAGGACAGGCGACACTAACAAATCATTACCTCTTATTCACCAGAGAAAAATAATCTAAATGCCCACATATCCATCATATGACAAATTTCTATAATACGCACCAGTGCAGACTTGTAAGAGATAAAGTAGCCAAATAGCAGCCTTTAACCAGCATTCCTATTCTTCTTTTACCAACATATACCTGTTACACGAAAAGCATGCGTTCAAAAAGTTCTCAAGATTGATGCTTTATTTATAAAATGGATAATGGATTACAAGTATACATAGTTCAAATCTTTTTTACCAACTATAGGTAATTGATAGTCATGAGTTGCCTGAAAGCTCGCTTATTTAGTGAAAGCAAAGCTGTTAAGGTTCAATATTTCTTTGTTCTGTTTTTTATTCTAGTTAGTATGCTGTCGGTTCTGTTAGTGCAAGGCAACGCAGTCTTTCTACTGGAATGGGGAAGCCAAGGTAGTGGAGAAGGACAATTTGAATATCCACGTGATGTTGCCGTTGACTCATTTGGAAACGTCTACGTAGTAGAAAACTGGAACCATCGGGTTCAGGTGTTTAACTCCGAAGGTAACTATCTACGGATGTGGGGAAGTGAGGGTAGTGGAGATGGCCAGTTCAGTGAGCCGCATGGTATTGTCGTTGATTCAGTGGGGAATGTCTTCGTAGCGGATTATGGTAACCATCGGATTCAGGTGTTTGACTCTAACGGAGTCTTTCTGCGAAAGTGGGGAAGTGAGGGCTCTGGAGATGGACAGTTTGAGTATCCGTGGGGTGTTACTGTTGGCTCCGATGGGAACGTCTATGTAACAGACCTTCGCAACTCTCGGGTTCAGGCGTTTGACTCTAGCGGAGACTTCCTGCAGAAGTGGGGAAGATATGGTGGTGGAAATGGAGAATTTGATGAGCCACGTAATATTGCTGTTGACTCAATGGGCAATGTTTACGTTGTTGATAACTTTAACCACCGGATTCAGGTGTTCGACTCAAGCGGGGTTTTTCTGCGAAAGTGGGGAAGTGAGGGCTCGGGAGATGGACAATTTGAACATCCGTGGGGTGTAGCGGTTGACTCCACTGGTTACGTTTATGTGACAGACACATGGAACCACCGGGTTCAGGTTTTTAACTCAAACGGAAACTATCTATGGAAGTGGGAAAGTGAAGGCAATGGAAACGGACAGTTAAGTTTACCGTGTGGTATTGTCGTTGACTCCGATGGAAACATCTTCATAGTAGACCATGATAATCACGAGATTCTGAAGTTCGGTATTGACTATGAGGTTACTGATAGCCTACCTGAACCAGACCAAGAGTCTACAATTAATTGGTTATTCTATGGTGGAATGGTTCTAATTGTTGCAATAACAATAGCAGCCTTGTATATGAAAAAATGAGGCAAAACGCAACTCTCCTTTTTCTTATAAATCCCGTTATCAAACAACACTGAAATCAGTATATGAGGCTACGAATGAAGAACCAATAACTATAACTCATATCTGACATTTGTTATACTGCAGGAAAATCAATATAACTAATACATGAAACATGAAAACCTAGCTACCGCTAAGTAAAATTTGTTGTATGAAATATACGATGGCAACCATGTACGGCTCCGAATTCTCCTGTAGGAACAGCATTGAACTTTCAAGCTGGTCTTTTGAGCTATTGGGGAATGTAGGCTGAATACCTCGACCGAAGTCTTGGCACTTACACCTCACTTCCATCAAACCGGTCTTCTACCGGCGCTCTCCAACCCGAAGGTACGGATGTCTATTTTTAGGAGCGGCTTCGAGCTTAGATGCTTTCAGCTCTTATCCGACGCGGCGTAGCTACCCGGCGGTGCCTTATCAGACAACCGGTTCACCAGAGGCCACAGCGTGATGTTCCTCTCGTACTAATCACCCTTTCCCCTCAGACATCCAACACTCCCAGTAAATAAAATCCGACCTGTCTCGCGACGGTCTAAACCCAACTCACGATCCCTTTTAATAGGCGAGCAGCCTCACCCTTGGCCCCTTATGCAAGGCCAGGATAGGAAGAGTCGACATCGAGGTACCGAACCGCGAGGTCGATGCGAACTCTCGCCCGCGACAAGCCTGTTATCCCCGGGGTAACTTTTCTGACACTACCAGCCCTCATTAATAAGGACATGATAGCTCGTTAAGCCTGGCTTTCACCTTCGGAAATCCTATTGTTAGATATCCGATCAATCTAGCTTTTGCCTTTACACTCTACGAAGGGTTCCTGTCCCTCCTGAGCTAGACTTTGGGCCCTCTCGATTCCTTTTCAAGAGGGTGCCGCCCCAGCCGAACTGCCCATCTGCCGGTGTCCCAGACATCAAGGTCTTGGTCAGAGAAGAAGTCACAAGAGTGTGGTGTTCCATTGTTGCCTCCTACGAACCCAGAGATTCGTAATCATTGGCTCCCACATACGCTCTGCAAAAGCAACCACTTCCCAGCAACAGACTGCAGTAAAGCTCCACGGGGTCTTCTTGTTCCACTGGAAGTCGCTGGACTGTTCGTCCAGCAGGTGGGTTCACCGGGGTCTAAGCGGGGACAGTGGGGTCCTCGTGGATCCATTCATGCACGTCGTAACTTACACGACAAGGCATTTGGCTACCTTGAGAGAGTCAGAGTTACTCCCGTCGTTTAGCGGCCCTTAGCCCGGTTGAAATCAGGTTTCAGGTACCACCACTGGACAGGATTCAATAGCCGTACACACCCTTACGGGCTTGCGGCTACCTATGTTTTTATTAAACAGCCGGAACCCCCTAGTCACTGCGACCTGCCATACCATCTTTCGAAAATACAGCAGGCATTCCTTATACCAAAGATACGGAACTAATTTGCCGAATTCCCTCGCTTAGATTATCCCCGACACGCCTTGGGCTACTCACCCTGAGCACCTGTGTTGGTTCTGGGTACGAATACAGAAGATCCATCCAACATGAATTTTCACGGAGTCCAGGGTACAGCTGAACCTCCCGTACGGGAGGCTATTCATGCTTTCTTCTAGTTCTCACCATTACGGTACTCCCTAGAGTTATACAATTAAACAGAGCGACAACTCTGCTCAACTTTCCCCGAACTGTCATCTGTTGGCTTAAAGTCACCTTACGTACTTCTGTAGCATTGGAATATTAACCAATTTCCCTTTCGAGCAGTCATTTTAGCGCTGCACTTAGGATCGGCTAACTCCAGGCTGACGACGCATTGCCTGGAAACCCTTGCTCTTTCGGCGATCGGGATTCTCACCCGACTATGCTGTTACTACCACCGGGATCTGCAATCCCTGCACGGTCCACAAGAAGTTACCCCCTTGCTTCCGCCCATGCGGGACGCCTTCCTACCACAAATTTAAATTGCCTAAGGTATCGGCACCTGGCTTGAGACCCGTCCATCTTCGGGGCCCCAATCCTCGGCGGGTGATCTGTTACGATTTCTTTAAAGGTTAGCTGCTTCTAAGCTTACCTCCCCGCTGTTTTAGGATTACGACGCCCTTTGATTTATCACTTAGCCAGGATTGAGGGGCCTTAACCTTAGTCTGGGTTGTCCCCCTCCCGGAGACGTAGCTTAACCACGCCATCCCGTCTCCCAGGTTCTACGACGCATGCGTATTCGGAGTTTAAAAGGTTGGTGAAGGATTTCTCCTCCGTGCCACCCGATTAGTGCTCTACCCCGCAAGCAGTCTCCCCTGAGGCTATGCTAAACATACTTCGGAAGGAACTAGATATCACCAAATTAGATTGGTCTATTGCCCCTTTTCCCAGGTCAGATAAAAGAATTGCATATCATAACTACTGCGGGCCTCCATCAGGCTTTCGCCTGACTTCACCCTGCCCAGGAAAAGATCATCTGGTTTCTAGTCTCATACACGTGACTCCGGGCCCTATTAAGACCCAGCGGCTCGCCCGAAGGCTGCCCGCACTTTGGTTTCCCTAAGATTACGATAACGTCTTAGTCTCGCCACGTATAAGAACTCCCCGGTCCGTGATTCGAAACGGAGCATAGAACGCTGGTCCACATCATCCTATCTGCATGTTACCATGCACTCGTTCTGATGCTTCAACCCTTCCGCGCCCTAACCGTCTGTAACTGTGTGATTTCAGGCACTTTTAACGCCCCTCCCGGGGGTCTTTTCAACTTTCCGTCACCGTACTAATACTCTATCGGTCTTGAGTTGTATTTAGCCTTGGAAGTTAATGCCTCCCATATTCGCACTGAATTCCCAATCAGTGCTACTCAGGTACAAAGAACGTTCCTCTCAACTTGCGTCTACAGGACTATCACCTTCTATGGTGGTGCTTTCCAGAACACTTTGACTTCGTCGAGTAGGATCTATCTAAGCCCATACACCACATCTACAATGCGTTACCGCATGTATTCAGTTTGAGCTGTTTCCTGTTCGTTCGCCACTACTAAGGAAATCACAATTGTTTTCTCATCCTCCCCCTACTAAGATGTTTCAGTTCGGGGGGTTCCCGCTCCCGAAGGAGCACATGAGGAAGTCCTATTCAGGGATCTCCGGATCAGAGACTGCATGCGTCTACCCGGAGCTTATCGCAGCTTGCCACGCCCTTCATCGGCACTCAAGCC
>CAYUTB010000109.1:1683-8110 GCA_964447425.1 uncultured Candidatus Bathyarchaeia archaeon | reverse complement strand
CAGTAAAACATCGAGTCGATGAGATCAAAGCATACAAGTTCTGAGTCGAGGGCACGGTCACGGAACTCATCCCAGTCTTTTAATGATATTGTAAGTCCAGGAGGGTTCTGCATCAGATGTTGTGGTGACTGATTTTCCTCTAGCAAGTCTTCAGCTCGTGAGATTAAGGTATCTAGGTTTTTCTCGTGGTCTTTGAGGACATTTATCAGGAAGTCCATGACTTCGACTTTATCTGTTTGACTCATATGTTTCCCTGCTTCTCGGTTAGAAAGCCAACTACGTGAAGTGAATATAAGGAAAAAGGGGCTATGTAATATATCTAAAAAGAAGAAAACCGATCAGTGTAAGAGACACATAAGAATAGTATAGAACAGGGTTCATAGTTTTTGATGAATTAATCGATTGTTTGATCGTTTTTCATGAATTCCCTGAGCACTGTAGTGGCGAAGGAGCCCTTTGGTAGGGTGAAGGATATCTCCAATCCATCTTGGTTTTCACCTAGGGATATTTCGGGTAATATTCTTCCCAGTCTTCGGGTTCCCTTTATGTGATTTTTTCTGAGATCATCCACTGTGATTGTGACTGAGTCGAGTATCTGGGTTTCTAGGGCGCTTGATTCGTATTTTGCTTGACGCATCTTGTATCCATACATGGGGGCTGTGAAGCTGATCTCCTTGTTATTGAATCTAGGTTGCTCGGTTTCCAGTTCTTCTACCCAGAAAATACCGCCGGTATCATGTTTTTTCGCTAGATCTCCATGAATTAGCTCTGTAAATTTCCCTTGCTCGATTCGCTCAACGAGATATCGGTTACATAGATAGCTCTGGTAGCTTGAGATAAGGTATTTTCTTAGCCAGCGATCGCCTAGGCGTTTTTTCCCTTTTAAGAGGAGCCATCCTTGGATGATGTTTTCTCCTTCTTTACCTGTTCGCTGGACTCCATAGTAGTTGGGCATCCCTACTATGTGTATTCTGTCAGCTATTTTCTGTGCCAGTGCCAATGCGTCATCTTCGGCATCGGTTATTGTGATAGTGAATCGGTTTCCCTCAAGATGACCGGCTCTGAGCTTGTTACTGTGATACTTTGCCCAGTTGACCTTTACAGGCATCTCTGCCTCGACAATTTTTATAATTTCATCTGGATCAGGTTGTTCCCCATCAAATACAACGCTGAAATTCTGTGTAGTAATGGCGTACTTGTCCTTTAACCCAGCCTTACCGACCTCGGATGGATCTTGATTGAATAACTCAGCGAGCTTTAACTGGACATCTCTGGTGGTCATACCCTCTTTTGTGATATTCAGGTAGAGATGTATCCCAGTCCCATCCGGATTATAAAGAGGAATTTCTTCTACAAGAAAGTGGCTTGATTTCTCCCGTATTTTTCCGCCTATGCCGGGGTAATCTTTTGTGATGAAGGGTAAATCTAGGTTGATATCTGGGAGATCGCTGGACATTGTATGCTCAGAAAAGTGTGTGAAGTGATAAAGGTTTACTCCGCGGCTGGGCTCCAGTCGGGTTTTGTCCAAGGCAATGCTTTGCCCTGAATATAAGCTCTAATGGGGTCCTTGTAGGGGAACAATGCCACTGCTCCACCGGTATGCAGGAATACTATGTTATCTGTTTTCTTGAATCCGCCTTTTCGTACAAGGTCGATGAGGCAAGCCATCGCTGTAGCCGTATAGACTGGATCTATAAGCAGACCCTCGGTTTCTGCTAACATTTTAACGGCTTCAAGTTTTGCCTCAGACATGAAGCCATAGCCTCCTCCCACGTACTCGTTGTAGACGATGAGGTCTTCATCGCGTAGCTGGAAATCTAGGCTATATTTTTTCATAGATTCTTTTACGATGCCTCTTACTTTTTCTATCTGTTCCTTTTTCTCGGTCCACCCTACGGCTGCTCCGATGATCTTCATACCTGTGTTGAAAGCCTTGGCGCCCAGTACCAACCCCGCCTGCGTACCACCTGACCCAGTCGCATGTATCAATGAGTCAAAGTGTATGCCTTCATCGTTGGCTTGGTACGTTAATTCTAGTACTGCGTTCATGTAAGCTGAGGCACCTGTTGGATCTGAGCCACCGACTGGAGTGTAGTAGGGAGTTCTTCCTTCAGCCTTTAGCTGCTCCATCGTAGCATCTATGGTCTCCATGAATTTCTCTGGGCGAACTGTTTTCACGTGTGCGCCCATGAGGTGGTGAAGTAAATGGTTTCCATCCCAGTCCTTGCTATCATAGTCTTCACTGGGTGCTGATTTTACTAGGTATATGTCCAAGCCAAGTTTTTTCGCAGCAGCCACGGTCTGAGTACACCAGTTGCTCTGGAAGCCTGCTCCTGTAACGATAACATCGGCGTCCTTATCGATAGCATCACCCATGATGTATTCGAGTTTTCGAGCCTTGTTCCCGCCAAACGCAACGCCAGTCAGGTCATCGCGTTTTACCCATATATTAGGTCCATCAAGTTTCTCTGTGAGATTAGCCAGATACTGCAATGGAGTGGGAAGTGTAGCTATATTTGCCCGGGGGAATTCACTGAATTTCATATAAAATAATCAGATGTGTGGGGGTTTAAGCTCATCCCCGTTATTTCCAGTTAGCCAGTTTCTTCTGATCATCGAGCCAGCGTTCGATGTTTTTAAGATCGGTCTCTTTCTGCTTCTTCGCTTCCGCGATCTGTTTCTCGATCTCTTTCTGCTTATATTTTGCGTAGTTCTCTATATTCTCGTAGTCTGATGGACTCTTATCGAATGACACATATCTCAGGTAATCCAGTTTCCTGTCATGGGTTTTTGTCATCCAAGTCTGGGTCTCGTTGAACATTTCTTCGCTGTTTCTAATCATATAGGTTAAGAATGGAAGTATGTCGTTTCGTACCTTGTCTGTAGATGTATGGCAATTGTAGGCGATTTGGCTGGTTACGCTATTCATTCTTCTACGGCTGTGATAAGTCGATATGAATCGCCACTTTGTCTGAGGCTCCTTATAGTAGGGTAGGACCCACACGTTTTTCCCATATATCCACTTGGCTCCGATGGCTTTCAGGGAGTTATTCAGGTCAGCCCAGACATCTTTACCCAGCCAACCCGTGGGTTTTATCATAATACCTTCCTGTGTCTCCTGTGTCCCCAACTTGCTCGGGGGTAAGCCAACGGAATACAGCGCGGATTCTAGTTGATCCTTATAACCGGTACCCTGTGACTTTTCGCGGGATAAGGCTACTCCGCCGGTCATGAGGTCAAACATGTATTTCAGTAGACGGTAATCGTAGGTTCTGGCTCTGTTCTCATAGATATCGGCTTTTGCCAACATCATTAACGCATTCAATCGTTCTAAGGGGTCATCTATCACTATGGGCAGGTTCTCGTATATCCAGTCATAGAGATCGTCGTAATTTATCATGCTCTGCCTGATTGTTTTTCGCGCTTCCTGAACACTTGTAGCTGAGAATATCTTGTTTAAAATATTGGGGGTCAGTTCCCGTCGATCTCTTTTATTCAATACATCGCTGTCGCCGAGAACAACCACATCTTTTCCACTGGAGATAGTCTCTAGATCCACTATGGCTGAGCGTAGATCGCCATCGGTTTTCATCGCGATCATATCAAAAACATCGGAGTGAACCTTGATGCCTTGATCTTTGGCGATTTTATCTAGTTTATCGTAAACTTCTTGAAAAGTCAAGGGTTTGAACTCTATGCTCGTTACTTTTCGAAGTATTGAGCTAAACCGGGTCTCCATGTTCTCTTTGACTGTATTAGCTACGAGAATCATGGGAGATGTTGAATCATCTATGGATTGGGCGATAAAGGATACTCCGCCGCGGTCATTTGTACCACTGAGTCCATCCATCTCATCAAGCAAGATGAGGCGCCGTTTTCCAAACAACGTTACATTCTGTTTTATGGCCTTACCTAACACTTCTTCTAAGTTGCTCTTGTTACGGGCATCACTTGCATTGATCTCTATTAGATCAAAATCGTATTCATCCGCCAATACCTGCGCTATACTGGTCTTTCCTATACCGGGTGGACCATAGAGGAAGATGGCTCGTTTCTTTGGAGGCGTTTTTCCCTTCCAACTCTGCAGCCATTTCTCGATTGCATCCACTGCAGAAGCGTTTCCTACAAAGTCTTCTCTCTTCGAGGGACGATATAGGTTGGTCCAGGGTTGGCTCACTTCATTTCTTCTCCGATTAGGGACAGATGCGCTAATAGTGTGGATAACTGTATTTCGGCTCTTGAGCCTTGAGTTAGCCTATAGTCTACTTCTCCTATGGCGTCGCTGAGTTTTATCTTCATCTTCTCCGATAATGAGGGGTATCTCATTATCTCACGGTATATGTTTCGGATGATGTCATCTGGAGCCAATCCTTCGTCTATAATCAGTTCTCTTAGAAGTTCTCTGCTCTCAAGGAATCTACCATCCAGTGCGACTGCTAACATCTCCCTTATTTTCTCGGGACTAACATTGCCCAGAAGATTGTATATGGTTACATCATCGATAAGTTTCTGGCTGGCGGCTGCAGCCTGTAGAAGATTGATGGCTTTCCTCACATCACCGGAGCTTGCCTGATAGATGGCGTCCAAGCCCTCATCAACTATTTCCAGTTCCTCTTTATCCGCTATCAACTGAATATAGTTCTTGAGATCGGGTTCATCTAATGGGCTGAACCTGAATACGCTACAACGGCTCTGGATAGGATCAATAATATTCTCACTATAGTTTCCAAGCAGACAGAATCGGCAGGTCTTGGTGTATATCTCCATGATTCTACGAAGAGCATGCTGGGCGTCGCTTGTGAGGTGGTCTGCCTCATCCATGATTAGTATCTTGAAGCTAACAGAGCTGGCTATGGCTGCTGTGCGTGCGAAGTTTTTCACTTTTTCACGGATTATCCCGATGCCTCTCTCGTCGCTGGCATTCAATTCGAGGATAAAGTTTCTGTAGCCGGGGCCATAGAGGTCTCGGGCGAGAGCCAGAATGCTCGTGGTTTTTCCTACACCTGCGGGTCCTACTAGTAGCAGATGTGGTAGATTTTTTTCTTCTACAAATGTTTTGAATCTTGATACGATTTCTTTCTGATTTATTAATTCGTCTAAGCTTTGAGGCCTGTATTTTTCGGTCCACATTCCGCTGCTCATGTTATCACGTTATTCTATTATCACATAACCTGCGTTTAATATGTTGTTCTAGTGGTTTCTATGGGAGGATATGGATGAATATGGAGTCTTTATCTTCACTCATCACCGGTGAATCGATCTACGGATGGCTTTAATGAAGGAAAATTGACCTGATGCTAAGTTGAAGAAGGAAAAGCCTAGATGGAAAAGTATCCAGAGTGTATATCAACAGATAACAAATCTAGATGAATATCAATTGATAAAGAAGTCTAGTGAAGAAACAATGTATGAAAATAAACCCAAAAAGAGGGCTGATTAGTCTCGTAAACCTTCTACTTCGATCAATCCGCTTACCATTCGATAGTATTTCAGGACATTCTCGCCTTTCACAGTAATACTATATTGGCGTTTTGAGCGTTTTTTACCGGGTAGCACAGATTCTTCAAGAAGCCCCTGTTCGGATAGGTTGTCAAGGATTTCTTTCAAACTCTTCCAGCTAAGATTACAGTTATACATAATACGTGTCGGCTTTTCCTCGCCTTTCTTTATGCAGTCTAAGACCTCGACTGATAGCTGGAATTTAGATCTTCTGGCGCTCAATTCGAGTTTTTCTTACCGAATTTGATAAAAAGGATTGTTTAGCTTTGTTAGCTATTCTTGATCTGAACTAGTGGCACATATTGTTATGATATATTACTGGTAGAGATTATGGTAGTGGCTCCTTCCATTCCTTGTAGTATGATGCGATCTCTTTTCTGAGGTTCTCAGGGATTTCCTTCTCGAATGGGAACGCAGCGGCCTGTGTGATGTATCTTGTCATCCATGTCTCGATGAATTTGCCTTGATCAGCCAACGCTTTCGGGCTTAGGTATTCTATGATGTCTTCTACGCTGTGCATCATTAGGTCTATACCGCTTTTTCTGCTAAAGCTAGCACTAGGGACACCAACAGCAGAAAGTGGGGTTCCATCGCTACTATAGACCGCCTCCTTAACATCGTATACTATTCCAGTCTCTTTGCTCAAGAGCTTCAATGAGTGAGTCAATATAGGTGGCCCAAGGATGGAGGCAACGTTTGTCCCAATTAATGCGCCGTGAACATCGAGATTTATTGATAACATCGTCTTGTCGAGTTCTGTCTTCGCATCTTTATCCTGTTCTTTGGCTTTCTTGTCATCCGTCTTGAGTTTCTTAGCGTACAGATTGCTACCATCCAGCCCCATCTCCTCGCTTCCCCAAGCGATGAAGCGGAGTGTTCGCTTGCTTCCCTTTTCCTTGAATACTCGTGCAAGCTCCATGGTGATGGA
>CAYUTB010000109.1:0-1583 GCA_964447425.1 uncultured Candidatus Bathyarchaeia archaeon | reverse complement strand
GGGGGTTAGATACTCTTCATCGGTGGTCTCTATGTAAGCTAGTTCCCCGGTTATTCCATCTGGTCCAGTCTGTCCTATCAGGGACATCCCCTCACAGGAGACGGATTCATGATATGGCTTGATTACCTTAAGAGACTGATTAACGGTGTACCCAGTCTTTATCTCAAACTCCTGAATCGATGTCTCTAGACCCAGTTTCTCGAAATATTTTTTGATATATTTTGCAGCAAGTTGATCCTCGGTGCTTCCTCCGGGTCTCGCGCCAATCTCAACGGCAAGCTTCTCGATGTGTTTGAAGGCTTTCTCTCCATCAAATAACGTGTTCATGAAGAATCTAGCAGCTGGAATGGTGAAAAGACTTGCTATATAGCGGTTTTTGTTGCCCCACCGTGGTGTGTGAGTCTCGGTCGTACCTGAACGATTATAACCTGATCGGGTCCAAGATTGGATTTATCCGCTCTGATGACGGCTTGCCCTGTCTCCAGATGATGAGGAGGTATGGGGGTTCCTTCCACTATCTGTTTCAGTAGGGTGCTGCTGATGACATCGGATTTATGGAATATCTTGATGTCACTGCCCTTGATGACTTTGGGGTCAACGTCTTCTGGGAAGTGGGTGTCCAGCATCAGCCATGTTCCTGCGTGGCGTTTCTTACGGATCAGATAGTTGATGTAGTCTGTGAAGTCCTTGCTCAGACCCTTTCTGAGGTAGTCATGCGCCTCGTTGATGACGAACACGAACTGCTCACGCTCAGTCCGAGTATCATTAAGCAGGCTACTGATCACCAGCATCATGACGCTGAAGATATCATCTGGCTCCATCATGATCTTACGCAGATCAAAGATGTTTACACCACCTACCTGCAGGTTCTTCAAGAAGTCCCCACCCTCAAGATACTCTTGAAGTGTCTCCAATCTCATGTTTGCGAAGCTCTTCTGGTTAGGGTTCAGATCACTGGCATCTATGTGGCGCCTGATCTTGTCGAGACCAAAGTCATCATCGTACTGGGTCTTTTTTATGATCTGGAATATCTTCTTGACATACATGCTTCCGCCTTTTCTACCGATACTGAGTACGTATGGCCAATCCTCCGCCGTTAACCGTGATGGGTTAATCGCAATAGGGTAAGCTTTTGTGCCATAGTCTTCCTCGAATCGTGCTCTTTCGTTTTCGTAGACAAAAGGATCGATGAATATCCTGAAGTTATCAGCTGTGATAACTCTCTGAGGGGCAACATCGTATACATCTTTGAGTACCTGTGCTTCAGAGAAGTTTAGATTGGGATCGATTATACTCCAGAACTCTGAGCGAACGTCTTCACGTGGCTTATGGAACACGATTACTGTGGCGGGTTTCTTCACCTGACTGATCTTGGGGATAGTTTTTGATAAGAGCATCTCAATGAGTACACCTATGGTGTATCCCTTTCCGCTTCCCTGTTTTCCACAAACGAAAACTATGTGAGGTTCATTTAGATCCACTGCTACTCTATCGGTTCCACTTTTTCCGATGATCCCCCACTGGACAGGTGTTTTATCGACTCCTAGAATTATCTCGGGCTCGATCTCGTTCTGGATCATAGG
>CAYUTB010000108.1:0-8155 GCA_964447425.1 uncultured Candidatus Bathyarchaeia archaeon | reverse complement strand
AGTAATGGGCACCCTAGCAGTACTAGAGCCATTCAGACTAGTCTACCTCTACGGATTAATGCCCCTACCCATGGCGGGGGCAGCCATCCTATGGGCACTAGGTGACATAAGGGGGCTCTTCACACCATCAAACATAGCCCACGGAGCCCACCTAGCTGGAATGCTTGTAGGACTATTATACGGACTCCAGCTTAAAAACAGAAGTAAAACAAATCCCACATGGTAGTTTCATCGCCTTGTGATAAATACGCGTTATTAAGAAGACAATAATTATTATAGGATTCTGGTAGATTCGCCATATGTCTTGGGCTATATGCTTTAACGGAGGCCAGAGGCATAATGGGCTGTGTTTGATCTATTACCGAGTATCTTGGCTCCCTGCACTAGATCTCTACTGGTACAAGAGCCTCATGGTAGCCTACTTCCAGTGCATGAAATTGATAGAAACAACGACGATTTCTAACCAATGAATGGAGCAGTACGTAAAAAAATATTCAGCGATCCAATTCAATACAAAAGTTCATTCACGGTATATTCTTATCCTCTAACATTTTCAAAACGATTTTTGGATAAGAATAATACTTCTCTGGATCGTAAGGCATGTACCGTGTCTCATCATCTTGAATCCGTTTTTTCCGACAATTAAACAGGAAGGGATGAGGAAGACCGACTCTCCAACCATCCATGACGGGATGGTCGCGCATAGGGTCTGTACTTTGCCGAATTGTTCCATTGTTATGATATAACAGGGTATGGGGGGGCATCACGACGTGATCACGCATTGCCACCCTCAAAGAGCCATACAGTAAGAGCTTCGGCGCACATAACACGATGTCAGGTCGGCTCATGTAATCTCTTAGTCGGTGTATGCTCCTTTCACCCTCTGTGTAAAATACTTCATCACCGTCCTGTAGAAGTACCCACGGATCCTTTGCTTTCTTAAACCCGTAATCCCATGATTGTTTCAGATTCATATCCGGTTTGACATAAAGATCCAGATCTAAGTTGAAAGCGTCTCTTGCCTCCTTGATGGCCTCTGCCGTTGATCCGTCCTTATCAATGATAATATACTTTGAGACAAAATCCTTTGATGATTCTAACGCATATTTAATCGTCAAGGACTCATCCAGAGTAGCAATAACACAGGTTACATCCGCCTTAGAAAGGGCGTCATCTTTACGCCTAAAAGCGTATTTCAGGTTATGTAAATTATCCCAGAAAAAGGGATGTGTCCTAAAGATACTCCTTAATCTCATTATAATATACGCCTCGGGTGAAAGGTTAGTAAATCTTTTTCACGTTTCTCCTATATATGCGCGCTCATTCTTGTTACAAGGTGCTAAATAACTGAAAACAATACCTCAGCACAGGAGAGTAATTGTATGCTTTATGAGTGGAGGATATACTCAGCGGTCCCCGGGCGGATGAACGCCCTCAACGAACGCTTCGCCAACACAACACTACGGATGTTTGAGAAGCACGGTATCAAAGTAATCGGTTTCTGGGAGACAGTAGTCGGCACCAGCAACACTCTATACTACATGCTAGCCTACAACGATATGGCGCACAGGGAGAAGGCGTGGAATGCGTTTGCCTCTGACCCAGAGTGGCTCAAGGCGAAAAAGCTGACAGAGGAAAAGACAGGCGGGTCTCTTACGGAGAAGGTTGAAAACATCCTAATGAAGCCCACAAGCTATTCACCCCTCAAATAATAGGCGCGCATTCTCCCCGGGGAAAACTTTCTCAGCTCAAACGAAACCCGGAGAAATAAACTGTGAGCGTATTCACTCTTGGTTTAAGAATGGAGAACTTTTACTCCAATATTCACGAAAAAGCCGTGAATATGCATGTTACATGAGAGGCGTGGATTGAATTTCTCTCGACATAACTAAAAGGGAAGAACGAGATGTGCGCGTATATTTCGTAGTATTCAACTGTTTTAGGAGGAATGCTGTAATACATTATTGTTAGTACAAGGAAAGCTATAATCGGGGTTAAGATATAGTTTAGTTTCAATGTTTCAATATGTTCATTATTGAATTAAAATAATAAAGGCATTGAAATTTTTCTATATGATTTGTTTGAATTAGTCATATAGTTATCAAGTCGCAAGAATGATTTTCGGTTTACCGAGCATATATGTAAAAAAATATATTGTTGATTAAAGAACGTTCTTCCCGTCCGAAGTGAGAATATATTTATCATCAAATACTTCCAGAAACCCTGCACTCACAAGTTCTCTTAACCCACTTTTAACACGGAACATAGGTTGACCTGTGGCTTTACCTATTTCGATGGGAGTAAAAGCCCCATCACTAACCGATTTTAGGGTAGCCAATCCACTTGAAGTTGGCTTTCCATCAGGAGATACGCATGGCATTTTGATCACAACTTCTTAAAGCAGAGATACCAATCCTTGCAGTCGTAACCTTCCTTAACTCTTTCTTCGGCTTGCTCAGTGGTTCCTGGTGGAGGCACTACTACAGGGTCGCCCGGTTTCCAGTTTGCTGGTGTGGCTACTTTGTGTTTATCTGTTGTCTGAAGAGCGTCAATTATCCTGAGTATCTCTTGCATATTCCTACCAGTTGTTAGTGGATAGTATAGTATTGTTCTTAGTGTGCTCTCTGGATCTACGATGAATACACATCTGACGGTTTCTGTCTTGCTCTGGGCGGGGTGTATCATACCATATAGCTTAGATACGTCCTTGTTGAGATCTGCAATGATGGGAAACGGTATCTTTACGCCCATTTTTTCTTCAACATTTCTGACCCATGCAATATGACTTGATACACTGTCTACACTGAGACCAAGGAGTTCAGTATTTCTTTTTTGAAGTTCTGGGTATATTTCTGCGAATGCAATGAATTCTGTGGTGCAGACTGGGGTAAAGTCTGCTGGGTGGCTGAATAATATGAGCCAGTTTCCTTTATAGTCGCTGAGTCTTAGGATTCCTTGTGTTGTGGCTGCTTCGAATTCAGGTGCTTTTTCCCCGATTAGGGGTATTGTTGGTGCTTTTGTTACTTCCAATTTATTCACCTTTTAGGCTGGGTTAAATAAACTTTAAGAGGGGGATAAGATTTTCTGTATTTGCGCGCGCTATAATCAATCCCATACCGCGCGAGCAGCGTGCAGCCGGGAAAATACACGTGCGCATGGGGCGAGAACCCGTTGACGTTGAAGTCAAAAAAAACTACGTGCACACGTGCAGATCTACCTGGTAATTGAAGTAGGCACTGTGAAAAGCATTAACATGCTGCCCATCAATGTCAATATAATTAACCAGAAGACGCTTTCCGGGTTTACGCTATCCCAAAGATAGCCACAGATTATAGGCGAGACTATACTCACGAGTCCCCTGAAGAAACCCATCACCCCAAACCAGCTACCCATATACTTCTTTGGTACAAGATCAACGGCAATAGCCAGCTGAGATTGACCTATAGTCATACTGAAACCGCTTAGAAAACCTGAGACTAGTAGTGTAAGGTCATTTGGGGCATAGATAAGCAACAGATATGAGAGTATCATAAGCAGCCCCCCCGCGATCATCATCTTTTTCCTACCCCTCGTGTCAGCGAGGTGACCAAGGGGTATTGCCAGAAACACGAATACCATTGTGGACGCCGCGCTCATTCCGCCAATGATGAATTGGTTTGCTCCCTTAATATCAGCCGCATAGAGGGGAATATAGAAAGCTACTTGCCACCAGAATGAACCCAGCATCATCATAACTATCCACCTCTTGACCATGTTTCCCTCCCGGAAGACATGGGAGATATTGTTTAACACGCCCGCTTTTTCACCAATAGTGTGACTTCTCGGATTGGTGAACTTTGCCCAGACTATTAAAAAAGAGGAAAAGAGGCCAACAGCTTGTAGCCAAAATAAGGGTTTTATGCCATTAGCGTTCATCCCACCAAAATAGGTGATTAACGCTGCACCGATTATAGGCGCAATCAGTTGAGGAAAAAAAGATACAGTGTCACATATTCCCATACCGGTTACTCTTTCCTCTGTTGCTAAAGTTGAGCCGCATATCATCGGGCAAGAGGTTCTGTCTAGGATTAATGCAACAGCAGAGAGAACCAATCCTACCGCCGCTATCTCCCAGGTACTGGATAAACCAAAAACGATTGAGCTAAGAATAGATATAGCCATAGTTAAGAGAAGAACCCGTTTTATCCCAAACTTGTCTGCTAGGATGCCTGTGGGTATGCTTAATAAAGTGTTAACTAAGCCACTGAAGCTGTTCAAGTACCCGAGAATTAATGGTGATGCCCCCAGACTGGTCATGTATATGGGTTGATACTGGTAGGTTAGATTCGCAGCGAAGTTCTTTATCAGGTTTCTCCAAATGTTGACCTTAAACGGGCTCTCTTGTCTCTGGAGAAAACTTGCCCATCCTTTTATTAGACCACGTATGCCCTTTTTTTCTAGGCTCAAATTATTCTCTCCAGAGTATCTCAATACTATTTTAGACAGCATATAAGTTGCTCGTGCACACTCCATGTCAGTTCAATGCGCGCACGCTCTAGGGGGCAAACCTGTTTTTACCATCTTGTTCCATCTCATATGCTACGTGTATTGTCACTTATCGTAAAAAAATAGATATACGTCAAGTACAAATATTTTGTATGTACAAGAAGATAGGGATTCTAGGAGGACTTACACCTGAATCTACAATCACATACTATATGCATATAGTTCACAGATATCATGAACTCTTTGGGGACCATGGTTACCCGGAGACCATAATATATGGTGTTAGTTTTCAAAAATACGAAAACTGGATGAATAAGGAAGATTGGAGCAGCATCGAAGCGGAGCTTCTACTTGGATTGAAGGCATTAAAGAAGGCAGGAGCCGACTTTGCAGTAATAGCCACGAACACTATGCACATTCTCTTCGAAAAACTGCAACATCAGATCGATATGCCCCTACTCAGTATCGTTGATGCTACAGCCGAAGCCATACAAGCCGAGGGGTTCAAAAAGATTGGGTTAATAGGAACCCAGTTTTCGATGCAGAAACCCTTCTACAGGGATGGTTTAGCGAAACACGGTATAGAAACCATAACGCCTTCTATTGAGGATCAAAGGTATATCGTGAAAGTGATCTTTGAAGAGTTAAGCATAGGTAAACTGGTTGAGGAGTCAAGGAAAGGCTACTTGGATATCATTAATAAGCTTGTAGCGCAAGGTGCTGAAGGAATCGTGTTAGGGTGTACTGAGATACCCTTGTTGATTCGACAAGAGGATACTGAGGTGAAGGTCTTTGACACCGCGACAGTGCACGCCGAGAAGGCACTGCAGTACGCGATAAAAGGTTACTCCAAGCTTTAATCTAAACCTCTTAATTGTAATTCAATTTAGAATCCAAAAAACACCCGCGCACAGGCCCACTGAGATGAATACCTCAGATTATTATTTTAAAGAAATTGAGACGTGCTAGCAATTCTAAGTGGATCTTCCTTTAGTTATGGATTTTGAGGCGCCTCTATTCATTCTTTGTTAGTAGCAGGTTCATTCGATAATATTTCATAGCGAAATTTCTATCCCTCAAGGCTCTTGAGATCTTATCGGGGTCCTCAAAACGCTTCTCAGATACTTCTTGTTTAATACCTTTCAATGCATATACATGCAGATAATGGAAAATATTTAGCGCTATTGTTTTTGGTTTAGTGCACGCGCGAGTGGTTTATAGGTGGGAGAGAGCTTCTAGGAAGCCCCTCTCAAGGTCCACGAAGTCCTCTATTCCTATTGATGCACGGACTAGACCCTCTGTGATGCCCATCTCCTGCTGCTGCTCAAGTGTAAGTCCACCATGTGTGGATATACATGGTACGGTGGCTATGGTATCAACGCCGCCCAGTGAGGTAGCCAACTTCACCAACTCTAGGTGATCAAACATCTTGGTAACCCCATCTAATCCACCTTTGACCTCGAAAGCGATCATGCCGCCAAATCCCTTCATCTGCTTTTTCGCTAATTCATGTTGAGGGTGGCTCTGCAGTCCAGGATAGTGGATGCGCTCAATTTTTGGGTGCTCTTCTAATAGTTTAGCTAAACACATAGTGTTATAGTTCATCCGTTCGACACGTAGACTCATAGTCTGCATACCAGTGATCAGGAGGAATGCGCCGAATGGGTCAAGGGTTTGACCATAGTTTCCTCTCATATTCTTGATGGCTTTGATGCGCTCCTTTGTGCTCACTGCAACTCCGCATACCACATGGTGGTGACCAGATAGTGATTTTGTGGCGCTCTCAACAACTATGTCAACACCGAGGTCTAGTGCGCGTTGGTTTAAGGGAGAAGCGAATGTATTGTCTAAGATAGTAACGATCCCATGTTCCTTAGCGATCTCGGTTGCATGTTTGATGTCCACTAGCTTTAGTAATGGGTTGGTGGGCGTCTCAAGATAAAGCAGTCTAGTGTTTTTATTGATGAGATCCTCGATCATACCCACATTTGATGTGTCGAAGAAGTGGCTCTTGATGCCCCGCATCTCGGGCATGGTATTGAAGAAGCGGAAAGTTTCACTATAGAGATCGTTTTGGGCAATGATCTCATCTCCCTTCTTGATTATGCTGTTTATAGAGGCGGTGATTGCCCCCATTCCAGCTGAGAATACTGCTGCGTCTTCGCCTCCTTCAAGGGCTGCGATCTTTACCTCGGCTGCTCTCTGCGTGGGGTTCCCTGTACCGGTGTATGTGTAGCCTGCTTTCTTATGCCTGTACCTCTTTCGATTAGCTCCGATATATTGGGGATGGCGTAGGTTGTGGTCTGGTAGATGGGTGTAACTATTGAGCCCCAAGTGGGGTCTGGGTCTGTTCCGATGTGTACACACTTTGTTGAGTCTCTAAATTTCTCTTCAATGTTCATTATCTCACCTTATATTTTCTACTTATTGGATATCGTCAAAATATTAGCATTGATTAAAGTTAAGTGTACTTGTATAAAATAGAGAATATAGGTATCCAAAAAAACGCCACGAAAACTATGAGCGTTCATCATGGACACGTATAACATTCAAAATTTGAATAGTTATTGTTAGAGATAGAATTATGGATGCGAAGGCGAACCCAGGTATCCCGGATAATTCATTTTCCTCTGGTTATGATTCAGTGGCTGATAGTGAAATTGTATTTGCACCCGCTTTAGCCGTATATGTTCCCGCTGTGTTTAATATTCTTGTGAATGTGGCGGTCTCTGTTGCTCCTCTTGTTATCGTAAGATTTTGGGCGCGCGCTAATGCGACCTAATCAAATATTTTATCAAGGAAACCTAATTTCATTCATAATTCCTAAATGAATTGGTTATAGTGCGGGAAATTCAATATATCTGTTACATGAAACTACCTCTGAGAGTTCAAAACTAGTATGATTAAATGGACGAAGGTGGCTTCACACCTCTGCGTGCGCAGGTATTTATCAATTTATATTGCGTGTGATTCATGCGCAGATTTGTTATATAGCTGGAAAACGTGTATCGAGTGATCAAATTGGAGTACAAGACTGGACTCGATTACGCGAATAAACTCAATAAAGAAGACCCCCTCACAGGATACAAACAGAGATTCTACATCCCCACGAGGGAAACCCTTGACATGGATGGGAAAACCAAGTCCATGAAGCCCATCATCTACATGGATGGAAACAGTCTAGGTCTCGCCTCCAAAGACGTGGAAGAGGAGATGAAAGCCGAGTTCGAACGCTGGAAAGACCTCACGACCCGCCGAAGCGGCGTCGATAAGAAAGCCGCCGAACTCCAAGCCAAGCTAGTAGGAGCTGAGCCAGAAGAAGTCATAGTCACCGGAGGCGCCTCTGTAAACATCCACGCCCTCGTCTCCACATTCTACAAGCCCAAGGGAAAGAGGACCAAGATAATCGGCGACGAACTCAACTTCAGCAGCGACATCTACGCCCTCGCCGCCCAACTACGTCTCAAAGGCAGGGACCCCGAGAAAGACCTTATCATCGTAAAGAGCAGGGACGGCAGAACCATCCAAGAGGATGATATAATCGCCGCCATGAGCGACGAGGTCAGCGTCTGCCACCTCCCAAGCGTCTACTTCGTAAGCGGTCAGCTCCTCGACATCAAGCGCCTCACAGAGGCTGCCCACGAACACGGCATAATAATCGGTTACGATT
>CAYUTB010000107.1:6376-8192 GCA_964447425.1 uncultured Candidatus Bathyarchaeia archaeon | reverse complement strand
GGTCTCCTGTACCGCTTGTAAGCCCAGTTGATGACCTCCCTTATGCCCTCAGGATAGATCTCCCACCCAAAGTCTGTGCAATCACCCTCACAGGGCATCAACTTAAAGTTGGCTAGAGGCTTCATCCCCTTATCCACGTATTTTATCTTCCAACGAGAATAGTAGTTTATCCCCAGAAAATCACAGCCTTTGACCGTGTATGGTTTCTGTTCTTCGGGCTCAATTATGTAATCAAGGTTCATGTCATAGTCTCCGTGGAAGACAGCGTTGAGTCCCCACTCATTGAATGCGTAGTCAATCAATCGAGCTGCGTCCACATCTCTCTGATCCTTGGAGTCGTAGGGTGCGAATACTTGGAGAACAGGAACAAGTCCCACCGTGCAAGGACCAAGATCACTAAAACTGCTCTTATCCCACTTCTTTACCTGCTCATAAGCCAAACCATGCGCGATAGATGTGTTACGCAACACGATAAGATACAGATCAGGGTCATAGAGTCCCGGTGGAAACTCACTCCAAGCCGAAAGATACCCATGCTCACTGATTATCCGCGGCTCATTAACTGTGCAATAAAGGTCAACAAGATCCCCAAATTTGAAGGCTACATAGGCTGCGAACTTGGTAAACTCGACCACGGTCTTGTTATCCAGCCATCCTCTTTTGTCTGCGTGTTCAAGGTCTGTTTTGCATTTTATAGGATCATGAAGCCATCGCGGTATGGGCCAGTGGAAGAGAGTAAGCATAAGTGTGATACCCTGTTTCTTTGCCTCTGCAAATATCTCCCTGTATCGCTTTACACTGCTCTCATCAGCTCGTTTATCCAACTCACGCAGAGTATCTTCAGAGACATCAACATCATAGACTACCCCATACTTGTCCAGTTTAACGGGTACATGAATATCATCTGTAGATTCAGGGAATATCCGTCCCCAGTCAATGGCCAACCGGATAGAGTTATTCCCAAGCTCTTCTTTCATGATACGAAAATCATCTGCAAAAAGCTCCCAGAAACCCGGACCATCAAGCGGCGAGTCACCGCTCACAATCTTCTCCTCTATGTTGCCGGGGTCATTGACCCAAGCCCACCAATCTGTTTTATCGCTGGGCTCACCCCTCCCCATCTCAGCCTGAAACGATGAGATAGCCGTACCCCATAGAAAGCCATCAGGAAACCGTTTACCCATAATGCACACTGAAACAATGTTTCTCTTTGAGTTTATAATACCTTTAATCTGTGCTGTGCTTCAATCAAGGCAAACCCCCTGAGTGGATAATGTTCCAAATACGGCAAATAATATGATAATTGTTTTAAGAGTCCTCCACTAGATTCTATTTCTCTTCAGGTGAAACAGTTGAGCAAAAGGGTTATGATCGCACTAGGCGGAAACGCCATCAAGCAGCCTCATGAAAAAGGAACATATAAAGAACAGATGGCAAACGTGGAAACCGCATGCAAACAGATAGCCGAGATCGCCAGAAAAGGATACGAGATCGCTATCACCCACGGAAACGGGCCGCAAGTTGGCAACCTCTCTATCCAGCAGGAACAGGGGGAGCATATGGTGCCAGCCCAGCCGCTGTTCATACTCGGCTCAATGACACAGGGTCAGATAGGTTACATGATGCAGCAGTCCCTGCAAAACCAGTTGACCTCTGATGGAAAACAGGTAGCTACGGTCGTAACTCAGGTTATAGTAAGCACCGAGGACCCAGACTTCCAGGACCCAACCAAACCAGTGGGGCCATACTATGAAGAGGCCACAGCTAAAAAGCTGGCAAAGGAAAACAACTGGATCGTTAAACAGGTAAAGCCTAC
>CAYUTB010000107.1:3660-6276 GCA_964447425.1 uncultured Candidatus Bathyarchaeia archaeon | reverse complement strand
TGATATTAACTGATGTAGAGTATGCTTTGCTCAACTATGGCACCGATAAAGAGGAACCTGTACGTAAGGTTACGATTGACCAAGCCAAGAAATACTTAGGCGAGGGACACTTTAAGGCAGGCAGCATGGGACCCAAGATCGAAGCCGCCCTTGGTTTCGTGGAGAGGGGTGGAGATCACGCCATAATCACGAGTCTGGACAAGGCTGTAGACGCTTTGGCTGGGAAAACAGGGACTCATATCGTTCACAATTAACATTTCTTTTATATTTCCCAACCACTACTCATTCTCCATGAGCGAACAAACAAGCTTCCTCACTCCCTTGGTTACCCAGTTGGGAGTAGGTGGGATCATTGGACTCTGTATAGGCTACGCGCTTAAGAAAGTAGCCAAGATAGCCGCCGCGATCATTGGATTATTCTCATTAGGGCTCTTATACCTGCAATCACAGGGGGTCATATCCGTAGACTGGTTGGGCGTAGAGGCGTGGGGAAACACTGCACTCGCAGGTCTCGGACAAGCCGAAGGCGCATTGGGCATAATTATATCGAACCTACCCTTCGCAGGTGGAGCCATCGTTGGCTTCGGAATCGGCCTCAAGATGGGCTGAGCCTAACACAGAATATTTTCTCAAAAAACAACCCCATTTCTTCAAGTAACTCCAAATGGTAGCCATTGAAATCCTCATCAGATAACCCCGATAAACTGGAATAGATCATAAGAATGGAGCCTTTTTTCGTTAAATAATTAGATGCATCTCGTAGAAACCGTTTGATGACCTCTCCGCCAGTTTCTCCGCCTGCCCATGACGCCTCATCTGCCTCGCCTTCTGATGGAAGATAGGGGGTGTTGAAGATTATCCAGTCAAAACAAGTATCTATAGATGAAAAAAGGTCACTGAGTCTGAAATCAATCTTCCTCTTAACATCATATGCTATCGCTCTTTTCTCTGCCTCTATCAAAGCAGTTGGGTTGATGTCCACAGCCAAGACGCGCCGCACATCGTCTTTGAGAGCGGCGGAGACTGCTTGAATCCCTGAGCCAGTCCCCATATCAAGCACAGTGCCCCGTACCAGCTTCTCCACGTACACTTGCAGCAGATACGAGTCCTCCCCCGGTTTGTAGACCTCTCCCATCATAGAGAAAAAGACTCCAATAGGAATAAGGCTAACCCTATCTGTGAAAAGCCTTTAACCCAAGAAATCTAAAGAAAAACCATGGAAATCACAGTACTCGGGACAGCTTCAATAGGTGGAGTGCCAGAATGGGACTGTACCTGCCCAAACTGCTCAGCGGCGAGAAAAGACCCCTCGCTGAGAAGAACCAGATCCTCGATAACAGTCTCCATTGATGGGCATCATCATATATTGTTTGATGCAGGACACGACCTAAAAACCCAGCTAGAAGCCAATAAAATCGTGCCGCGTCCCGAGACCGCTGGAAAAACACACCGGGAGAGCAGGATAGACTCAGTGTTCCTCACTCATGGCCACGCGGATCACACTGTAGGTGTCGCCGAGTTCTGTACTGGAAAAAGCTTCGAGATACCCGTCTATGGTCCACCGGATCTAATAGATTTCCTATTCGGCTCACAGGAGAACCCCAACTACTTCGGTGAGCTGGGTAGACTAGCCAAAAACTATGTGAAGCCGGTGAAGATCATCGAGGAACAGACCATCACGCGGCTAGGTGAAGTGCTGATACGTGGTTTCGAAATACCTCATACTCAGGTTTTAGATGATGGACGGAAATACCCGAGCACAACATATGCATATGAAATAGAACACAAAGGCAAACGTGTGATATATGCCCCGGACTTGGGTAGACTGGACCCTTGGCTCCTTGAAAGACTCAAAGACGCGGATGTTTTCCTTATGGACGCCACCTTCTGGTGGGATAACGAGCTCGACCGAACCAGCGGCATACCCATAACCAGCTACCAATTAGGGCACGTACCACAGGAATCAGCAGTGGAACTTCTACAAAGCAAGGGAATAGGCAGGGTGATCTATACCCACTTTAACCACACAAACCCCGCTCTCGATATCAGTGGACATCACAGGAAAATAATTGAAAACGTGGACCAAGAAATAGCCTACGATGGAATGAAGATAAGGGTCTAGTAGGTTCTGCTCACATAGGCGACGTATTTCGCCTCGTCTCCACAGTGGACACAGTTACCCGTGGGTTTCTCATCGATGTCCCATCGGGTTCCCCGTATCTCTCCGCTGACCACTTCTTTCAGGTTAAAGGCGCAATCAGGGTCTCCACACCAGTTTACTCTGACGATCATACGTGCATCCATGTAGCTCTTGAGCTGGTCCAGGTCATATGCGTCCGCTATCAGGCTCTCTAGTTTTGCCTTATCCTTATCCCTGAGGTTCTCAAAGATGGATACAAAGAGTTCCTTGATCTTGTCAACGAGCCCAGCCTCATCCACCTGTACCTTCTCAAAGGTGTCTCTCCTGACGAGGGTCGCCTTCTTGTTCTGGGCCTCTCTGGGGCCAACCTCTATCCTGACTGGCACTCCATACATTTCCCATGTATAGTACTTGTCCCCAGGGTTGAACCTGTTATCATCATCCAGCTTTACTCGGATACCAGCCGCCTTGATTAA
>CAYUTB010000107.1:0-3560 GCA_964447425.1 uncultured Candidatus Bathyarchaeia archaeon | reverse complement strand
CTGATGAACCGTACCAATCTGGTTAACCTTACCATCTGGGTTCCACGTATCAAAGGCAACACTGTAGTCTGCCCCCGCGAATTTATCAAACTCGGGGCGCTTCATCATAATATAGGAGAGCCCAAGACGATCATAGACGCTCCTATAAGCCACTATGGCTGCCTTGACCTCTGCCTCAGCGTCCTCGTAGTTGATGTGCGCTGTGTGTCCCTCGTTCCATAGGAACTCTCTGCCCCTGTAGAGTGGTCTGGTTGCCTTTGTCTCGTATCTGTAGACGTTGCATGTCTGATGCATGCGTAGTGGGAGGTCTTGGTGGCTTCTCATCCAGAGCTTGAACATTGGGTAGATTGCGGTCTCACTCGTAGGTCTTAACAATAGTCTGCGCTCTAGCTCGTTGTTGCCGGCGTGGGTAATCCAGAAAACCTCTCCACTGAATCCCTCGATGTGATCCTCTTCCTTCTGGAAGGAGTCTTCGGGTATGACGACCGGGAACTGCATCGGCTCATTGCCGTTCTCCTCCAGTTTCTCCTCGAGCATCGCGATGATGCGTTTAGCTATACTCATACCCCACCCAGTGTAGACACTGAAGCCCTTAACGGGGTACCTATCATCTACTACCTTCGCCTCAAGCAGCACGTTATCGTACCACTCTGAGAAGTTCTCCTTGGCGATTAGTTCCTTCTTTACAGAGGACTTGTTCCCAGTCATTTCTTATTCCTCTTCCCAAGGTGAATGGGGTTGGGTTTTAAAAAGGTAGGGTTATTTCGCTGTGTTCCATTGTTCGCAAATACTATAGGGAGAGTCCTCATATTCTATTTCATGCCTGAAGTTGATACAGATGACATCGTCGCGATGGAGGACACCCACATCACTGTGAGGGGATATAGGCGCAGAACGACGATACCCTCTGGAATATTCCGTTTTCTGGAGCTGGGAGACGGTGATGTGATTCGTTGGATAGCGACAAAAGATGGGACTGTCTTTGTATCTAAATTAGAAAAATAAGGGGTTAGATATATGGGAAGTAGAGCAGTGTTCCAATGGTATATTGGATATAGCCATTTGCCATTTCTGAGCTCATTGGGTTGATGTGTCCAGTTAAAACGTAGTCATAGTCTGATACTGTGTATAGCATTCCGTTTAGAGTGTTGAGCTGAGTCGTGTACAAATAATTCGCGTATAGGTAATTGTTGTATGCAGTGCCTATGGTTAGCTCAGAAGTCATATCCAACTCATTAACATCATCCATTGTCATTGGTAGTATTGTGTCTGCTGTGAACAGATACATGGTGTTTCCATGTCTGTACTCTATGGATACTGCCCCCATAGTGTGACCGGGCTCAGGTATGACCTCAAATCTGTTGTATAGGTCGCTCTCCTCATATGTATAATCAGGAACATATCCGGTATATGTGAAATCTATTGGAGTGCCGGGCTGAAGATTCGCTCCTTGCATTATAAAGTACATTTCATCAACTGGAGCATAGACTGGTATTCCCATCGATTGGAGATATGCTCCTCCACCCGCGTGATCGGCGTGGTAGTGAGTTAGATAAACTGCTATTATTGGTTTATTGAATGATTTAGTAACGCTCTTGTAAAGTTCAGACGCTAGATCATCGTCCCCGCTATCAATTAGGATAACTCCTTTTCCAACATCGACTCCATAAACATTCACTCGATATGAAAAACCGGGATATCCCACAGCATCCTCACTCAGAGGTATGGTTTCCTCAAATCGAATTACTTTATCAGTAACAGGATACGCTGGAATTGATCCATCCTCACGATATTTCTTGGCTGACGCCGAAAGTGTCGGTACAATGAGCATCGTGATTATGATCATTGAAAGAATCAGCTTTGTAAGCAGTCTTTTTTGTATCATTTTTATTCTCAAGCGGGTAATTGTTGTTCTATGTTAATATCCTTTCTTTATGTTGGAATATGGGTTTAAAAACAGTATTTTTAATATATACTTGAATTCTAGTTATCACATATTCAATTATATTAACACTAATTATTTATATTCATAAATAAAAAGAAGAATTATGCGTACAAAAACAAATGTTTATTCTGCTTAATTATGCTAAAATATATGCCGAATATAAAAAAGACTTAATACTATTATAAGTACATTTAATCGAATCATAAAATGTATGAATTCCTAGAGGTCCCAGTAAGACTATTAAATGGTCTAATTACTCTAGGAATAGCCTTCTACCTCTTAAAAATCTATCAGAAAAGCAAAAAAAGATTTTATTCTCTTTGGGCTACAGGGTTCTTCTTATACGGATTAAACATCCTAACCCGAGTAGGAACCGTTCCTACAATAGGTCAGTGGCTTCCAGCTTTCCTGCTTTTGGGCGGTTTTATATCAATAATTGCAGGAGTGGCGGATCTTGTAGATAGGAAACGTCTGATTCTCGTCGTCTTAATCTTACCGATAACCCTGCTAGTGATTTTCTTGGTGCCTTTTTCGGAGATACTTATGATTGAAGCGTTAGGTTGGGTGATCTCGATTATGCCCTATCTATTAATAATCATAAGTCTACTTTATATTAGACTAAATTATCCCTCCTCACTTGATCTGCTCATCGTTGGCTGGGTCAATCTATTACTTGTAAATATCTCATTCCCGTTAGGGATGATGAATGCTGTCTACATAGATTTCTTAGCGATCTTCAGTAAGATCGTCATATTCCTAGGCATGCTTAATCCTACATTTTCCCTTATGGTGGACGAACTAAAACGATTTTTAATAGCCGGGGTTCCTAGCGCTTATTCCAGTGAAATACCGGGCTCATTTATCTTGGTCAGTTCCGGTCCGGGTAATCGCAAGAACGAGATAGACTGGATGGCAACAAGAATAGAGGAAAACTCAACAAAGGGGATCAGTACAATCCTCATATCAACATATGATTTGATCTCTCAATACGAAATAATCAATAGAGGTTTGAGCGAAAAAGTCTACATCGTGCGGATGATCCCTGGCGGTCGAGGGACTTTTACCACGATGGAAGAACGACTAATGACCATCGACGACGATATTAACCAATTGGACATTTTATTTACTGACCTCATTAAATACTCAAATGAAAGGAAAATAAATATTGAAATCATTATTTTCAGTCTCTCCAGCTTGATTCACACCCATGGCTGGAAGCGAATTTATACCTTCATGTTGTCGAAGATCCCGACTTTACGAGCAAGCAATGTTCAGTTACTGGGTTTCTACTACCCTACTAGTCATGAAAATATATCAGATATAGCCAAGTTCGAGACCACTGCAGATAAAGTGATAACCCTCATTTAGTCTTCAAGTAATAGTTTGAGGTGTTCTTCGCTTATGTTTATTCTTTGAATCTTGGGGATTCCTGGGCGTTTTTGTAGGTACCGGTTGAATGAACCCTCTGAAAGCATTGTGACTTTAAGTGGTGTATATTGCATCATATCTGTAAGGTCTTTCCAATCTTTGTCATATTGTAGCAATTCACAGTTTATTCGCTCAAATACAACATCTTCAGAAAGCCAGACAAATGTGTGGGCTACTATGAATATAG
>CAYUTB010000106.1:0-8451 GCA_964447425.1 uncultured Candidatus Bathyarchaeia archaeon | reverse complement strand
GTCGCTGTCCAGCATCGCCCTCAACTCAACTGGGGTGACGCCGTGAGCCAAACCCTGAATCTTGTTCCGTAACACATTCGCTGCATGAGCGACAGCATCGATAGCGGTGCTATAAGCAGGAGCGTAGCCAAGGTCGAGGTCAGCTATGCCCTTTACGTTTGACCCGAACTTGATAGCCGTGGCGATGACATCAATACGCTTCACGCCGTCTCCATCGCCCACTACCTGACAGCCCAGTACCTTGCAGGATTTCCGGTCAGCGATGAGCTTGATGGTGGTATACTTTGCGCCCGGAATATAGTTACTATAATCATGTCTCGGCGTGATGGTTGTAACAGCGTCAATGCCTAGGCTCCGTGCCTTCCTCTCGGTCAGTCCCGTGGTGCCGCAGTTCCAGTCAAGTATCTTGAACACCGCTGTGCCGCCTACGCCGGGAAACTTGGTCTGCCGCCCCATGATGTTGTCTGCGATTACTCTGCCATGTTTATTGGCTGTGCTGCCCAGTGGAGCGAACATCTTCTCACCCGTCTGGATCTGGGTGCACTCGACGCAGTCTCCTCCAGCGTATATGTCGGGGTCGCTGGTCTGAAGGTACTCGTTGACGGCTATTGCGCGTGTTGGACCGAGGGTGAGCCCGGCGTCCACAGCTAGCTCCGTGTTTGGACGCACCCCGATGGCGAGTATAACCATGTCGGCTTCAACAATATGCCCATCAGCGGTCTGCACGCCAGCAGCGTTGCCGTGCCCATCATCGATTATCTTTGCGACGGGGCTACCCTTCACTATCTTGACGCCCTTGGATACTAGGTAGTTCTCCAGTAGCTGCGCCATCTCCTCATCCAGTAAATTAGGCACTAGCGTGGGCATCATCTCTACTACAGCTGTGCTGCAGCCACGTGCAACGAAAGCCCCGCAGGTCTCCATGCCGATGAGCCCCCCACCGACGACTGCTACTTTTCTGCAGCCAAGGTTCACGGCGGTCTTGATGGCTTCGGCGTGGTGCGGGTTATAGAGCCTGTGCACTCCTTTCAGCTCGGTTCCCTCCATCCTTGGAACGAAGGGGCTGGCGCCTGTTGCTAGGACAAGCTTATCGTACGGTAAGCCTCTGGTCTCGCCTGTTCGCAGGTCCTCGACTGTAACGGTTTTCTCCGCCCGGTTGATCTTCTTTGCCTCAGTCCTGTCCAGTACTGTGAAGCCCTTGTTTTCCTTGAAGTACTCTGCATCCCTGATGGTGGCACCGCCCAGAAGCTCATCATATTCTTTTATGATATCCTCGATGTAGTATGGCATACCGCAGCCCGCGTAGCTCACCACATCCTGACGCTCAATGACTGTTATCTCGGCATCGGGGCTGAGCCTACGGAGCCTCGCAGCCGTTTTAGGCCCAGCGGCGACGCCGCCGATAATAAGAACCTTCAATGACATGACTCAAAATAGGGTCATCATGCTATAAAACTAGAATGATCATAGGGTGGAGAAGAAGCGCCTGAGACGGTCCTCCATGGGCTTACCCATAGCATAGGTGTTATGCTCCACCTCATCGAACAGCTCCAAGGTAACGTCTGCCCCAGCCTTCTTAAGAGCAGCCGCCAGAGGGATCGCGTTGGTATCAGCAGGAATGTTGACATCCTTCGCCCCCTGATAGATAATGGTCCGCGGAAGCTTGGTTCCCTTCTTGAGTTTCTGGAGCCTCGGCATGGGGTCCTGATCGATTATCAGCTTGATAGCCTCATCGTCCCCCGTGCCCTTTGGCACCCCATACGCTTCCAGACAGACATCCTTGAATTTCTGCTCACGGATAACCGCCGAGAGATTCGCCACCGCCTGCAAAACAGCAACGGCTTTAACCCGCCCAGCGAACGGACCCAGAATATTGTTCCAGATCACGGCGCCACCGAGCCCACCCCCCATGAAGCCGAGCCTATCGGTGTCAAGCCCCTCAACCTCGTCAAGAGTGGTGAGTAGAGCCGCGTTGGCCTCAACGGCGCAGCGGTTCCCCCAGTGATTACCACAGGCATGAGAGCCAGCAATAACAGCCCCCGAGTCAGCCATCACCGCCCTCAGATAAGCCGCCTTAGTCCCCACGTCGAGCCAGTCCGCCTCTTTCTCACGCACATAACCCCCCGCCCCATGGTGATGTATTACCACGGGCGCTGGTTTAGCCGGATCAAATCCCTTTGGTGTCCATATGTAGCACCATTCGCCGCCTGCTTTGAAGAACTTCTTCTGTTCGCCTTGTTTCAACTTCAACTTTATCATGATAATAGGCGTTGATTGAAGGTTAAAACTTACCCCAGAGACATCCCAACCGCCAATACCTGTCGTGCACAAAAAGAGGAAACAAAAGATTTATTTTTTCCTGATATAACCACCTACCAGTTATAGCCCCAAATACCACACCAGCGAAGGGTTTCTAAGCACTCGTACAGGTCCAATGGTTATGAGTAAAATATTCGAGCCCATCATGATCAGGGACACCCTCGTACGAAACGGGTTCATCAGAAGCGCAACCACAAGCGCCTACGCCGATGAAAACGGCGTAGTAAACGACACCATCATCAAGCACTACGAGTTGATGAGCAAAGGCGAGGTCGGACTCATCATAAAGGGACACCTCTACATCATGGACAACGGAAAAGCCCACAAAGGAATGGCTGGAATCAGCAACGACAAACAGATCCCCATGCTCAAAAAACTCACAGACGCGGTCCACAAACACGAAGGCCACATAGTGGCGCAGCTCAACCACGCCGGAGTAGTCCATCAACCCGACAGAGCCGGCCCCAGCGAATACAGCGAAGAAGACTGGACAGCCCGAGAGATGACAGAAGACGAAATAGAGGCAGTGATCGAGGGATTCGGTGACGCAGCCGAGCGATCCATGCAGGCAGGCTTCGACGGCGTCCAGATCCACGGCGCCCACGGATACCTCATCAGCCAGTTCCTGAGCAGGAGCGTAAACAAACGAACAGACAAGTGGGGTGGAAGCCCCGAGAACAGGATGAGGCTGCTAAACGAGGTCTACGATGAGGTACGTGGAAGACTGGGCAATACCCCGGTGCTCATCAAGCTAAACTGCGATGACTTCAGCCCAGACGGCTTCATGGTAGAGGACGCGGTAAAGGTATCCAAATCAATCGCGGATAAGGGAATAGACCTCATCGAGGTAAGCGGAGGAGGCAGAGGAAGAAGACAGGACCTCAGGGCAAGGGCGAAGCACCCAGAGTACCCCACGCTGGACTTCGCTGGGCACGCTGTGAAGATCAGGGCAGCCATCAAGCCCACACCCATGAGTCTAGTAGGCGGATTCACAAAGTTGGAGACCATGGAGAAGGCGATCGAGAACGACTTAACCGGTATGGTGAGCCTCAGCAGACCCTTCATACGTGAACCTGGTCTCGTGAAGAGTCTCAAGACTGGACAGAAGGAGTCAACCTGTATCCGCTGCGATGCGTGCAGGGCCAACTTCGGCGTCGCCATGATGCAGTGCCTACTCGAGTAGACGCCGCGAAAACCTGAGCCTCAGCAACTTTATCTTATTTTTTAACTCATCGAGGTTGAACCCACCGAGTCCAAAGATCCCGTTAGGGAAAAGCATCAACGCGGTTATGAGGAAACTCAATGGTAGAAGCTGAGCCCATCTCTCGATGTTCAACCCGAACAACGCGTAGAAGAAATCCTTCATAAGGTCCTGCGCTAACGCAACGAACAAACCGCCAATAATAGCCCCATAGATGCTGTAAACCCCGCCTATGACAGCGCCAGCTATGATGGAGATGATTAAACCATCAGGACCCGTGATGGTGGCGCCCCTATAAAGAGTCATTATGCTGCCGACCACAGCGGCTAGGGCTCCTGAGATAAACCAGCTGACAGTGTGGGCTCTCAGCGTATTCACCCCGATGGTGGCTGCGAGGTCGGGGTTCTCCGAGACGGCTCTAAGACTCAGCCCAAGCTTGGATTGTGTGAGGAAATACCTCAACCCAAGAACGATCAGCAGGCAGGCAGCGGTGCTGGTGATGGCGATACCAGGGACCCCGTTCCATACGAAGTCGTATGCCCTCAAGTTGTAGCCCCGTGTGTTGGTACCAGCCAAGTATCGTGCCCACCAGTTGAATATGTAGAATAGACTGGGCATCACAGTGGCCAGGACGATGAAGGTTAACGTCAGGGTGATGTCCTGATAGCCTCCGTTTCTTCGTATGGGTCTGACAATACAGAGATACATGAAGGAGCCTACAAGTCCCCCGAAGACTGCGGCGAGGGGCCATGTGAGGTAGGGGTTTATTTGATAGAACTTTGTGAGGTAGAAGCTGGCGATTGCGCCTACAGCTGTATATGTGGTGTGGGCGAAGTTGGGGAACCCCTCCATCATGTAGGTGAAGGTGAAGCCAACGGTCAGCATTATCATCAGGTTTACGTTTATTAGAGTATCAATATCGAAGTACAGCTAGTTTCCCTCATCTTGGCGGCGTTGTTATAATGCACCTGTAGAGTTACCCAATAGGGATTATTTGAGTTTTACAGCCACGAAGCGGTACAGATCAATGTACTAGCCTGTTCAGACATGCATCATGACCCCAATCCAGCCTCATATCCTCATCAAAGCACATCCAGCTGAGGGACCGGTCCGGGGGAGGGTTATCGCTGAGTTCTACAGACACGCCTTGGTTTAAGTGATATTTGTTGACAGGAGATTGTGTTGAAGAATCGTTTATATTATGGGTAAAGTGCCTTGACTGGACTGAGGTACATGGATTGGCGCCCATTGGAGCAACTATACGCGAGATGATGAAGAGCAGAAACCTGATGGTGATTACCCTCACACAGAGCCTCTTCATGCTAACCGCTAGCCTATGGTGGCCATACTGGAGCCTCTACATCCTCGAACTGGGCGTCAGCAAGACCCTTCTCGGCTTGATATTCATGGGAGAGACCATCGCCCAGCTGATCTTCCAGATACCGGGAGGAGTCCTCACAGATCGCCTCGGCAGAAAGAAAATGATAGTGCTAGGCAGCATATTCAGGGCTACCAGCCCAATGATCTATGTATTGACGGGTAGCTGGCAGTTCGTATTGGTGGGCATGTTCATCACCCAGATGAGTAACATGATGGTACCAGCCATAGACGCCTTGATAGCCGAGTCTACGAGCGTAGAGCACCGGGCGATGGGGTACGGGACATTCAGGATGATGACCTTGCTGCCCATGATTTTCACGCCCTTCATTGGGGGTATGATCACGGATGCACTGGGGGTCTATGGAGGCGTCAGGCTCGCCATCACCGTCACATTCATCGTCGCTTGGCTCAATGTGATAATCAGATGGAAATTCCTTGAGGACACATATGATAGCGGTGAGCACGCCAGCAGCAGACTAGACGCATTGAAGGAGATCAGGAACGTGCCCAAGCCCATATGGACCCTCATAGTGGTGGCTGCCTTTGCGAGTATTGGGCTCAGGGTCGCCAACCAGTTCATGGCGGTGTATGCTATCCAGATCGTGGGTTTGACTAATACTCAGTGGGGTTTGATAATGACCTTTGTGGGAGTCGTGTCTACTGTGCTCACGATCCCCAGCAGCGTATGGAGTGACAGGGTGGGTAGAAAACCAGGGATAATGGTCAGTCTGGGATTAACGCCCTTGATGTACGCAGGGTTCCCGTTATCGGGGAACCTCATCTCGCTCACCGTCAGCAGGGTCGTTGGAGCCATCAGCGAGGGCTTCGGTGGAGCAGTAACAGGCCTAGAGGGAGGATCGGCTTGGCTCGCCTTGGTAGCGGATATCGTGCCTGCAAAACAGCGTGGTAAGGTTATGGGTTTGATCGCTACTGTCGCGGGGGTGTTGAGTTTTCCGGGTGCGTGGATCGGTGGTCTCTTATGGGATAATATCGGTCCCCAGATACCCTTCTACGTGGCGGCTGGTTCAAGCACAGTGGCTTTCATCATATTCAGTATATTCGTAAAAGAGCCCAAGAGCAAAGCGGACTAGCTTCCCTTCATATGCCCTATGAATGGGCTTTACTGAAGCGTTTTTTGTCATGTTTTCTCGGGAACCAGATCGCTTTTCGTCACTAAGTGTGGCTTGATCTGGGCTGTTCTGGGGCTGTTTTTCTGCTTGGAGGGCGTTTCTGGGCTGGACCTGTGTGACACCCCTCCCCCCTCCGTGATTGAAAGATTCATAAGAAACCCTCCCCGGTTTTTGATGAACAAGATGGAAGACAGCAAGCGCCTATACACCACAGATAGCACCCTCAGGGAATTCGATGCAACAGTAACCCGCACTGGACCCAAATTCGCTGTACTAGACCAGACAGCCTTCTACCCAGAGGGCGGAGGACAGCCCAGCGACACGGGTAAGCTCATCGTAAACGGAGAAGAGGTACAGGTCATCAAGGTTATCAAACGAGGCGAAGAGGTCTTTCACTACCTCGACAAAGACATCCAGTTAGGCGCTGCGGTTCATGGGGTCATCGACTGGGATCAGAGGCTCCAGTTTATGAGGCTCCACAGCGGAGAGCACCTGCTCACAGGTCTCTTTGAGGCAAGGGGAAGCGGACCCAAGGTATTCAGCAGCTTCAGTCAGCTGGATTTCCAGCCAAGTGAAATCACTGAAGAAACATTAGAAGAGGTCTGGAGGCGCTTTGATGAGATCATCGACGAGGATGTGCCTGTTGATATCTATTTCACAAACCGGGATGAGTTGGATGTTGGAGGCGATGAGCGCAAACAGAGCTTCCTTGAGAAGATACCAAAGAACATCCATGAGCTCAGGATGGTAAAGATCGGGGACTACGCCGAGACTTTCTGCATGGGAACCCATGTGAAGAGCACGGGGGAGATAGGTAAACTCAAGAGTCTGAGGCTGGAGCCCAAGAAGAAGCGAAAAAATATCGTTTACTTTGAACTCGGGGATTGACCCCGTAAAAGATCACTCATGGTCTCTCGCTCCCTGATTAGGCGGGACTCACCCGCCATCACCAGCGCCTCAGCTGGTTTAGGTCTTGAATTATAGTTACTAGCCATAGAGAAACCGTATGCACCGGCGTTCATAATAGCCAACAGGTCACCCTCGTTTACCTCAGGGATAGGGCGATCCCGGGCGAATAGGTCACCTGATTCGCAGAGTGGTCCGTAGACATCATAGTTCTGGGGATGGTTGTTCATTCCACCCGCGTTCAGTATATGGTGATATGAGCCGTACATGGCGGTTCTAATCAACGTGTTGAACCCCGCGTCTACGCCGATAAACGTCTTACCGGGGCTGCTCTTCAATGTGGTAACCCTCGTCAGTAACACACCGGACTCGGCTACGATAAATCTGCCCGGCTCAATCCATATCTCAGGCATACCCAGCCCAAACTCATCCAGCTTCTCCTTTATGAAGCCGAACAGTGTCCCCACGAAGGAATCCAAGTCAACCGGCTTCTCCTCGGGTCGATAAGGCACACCGATGCCTCCACCCAAGTCGATGAAGCTAAAATCGATCCCGATGGAGTCGTGAATATGTTTGGCTATCTCCAGCAGGCGCTTCACGGCTTTCACATAATTTGCGACATCCATGATGCCCGAGCCAATATGCATCTGGATACCATATCTGGTTACACCGGCATCCTGCGCCATCCTGTACGCCTCCAATGCCTGGCTCTCCCATATACCGAACTTCACATCAGGACCAGCGGTAATCACATGCTCATGATGCCCCGCACCCACCTCGGGGTTAACCCGCAAAGAGACAACCTCAGGGGTCTCGGCTTCAAGCAGACGCCTCATCTGGGAGAGGGAGTCTATGTTCATCCTGACGCCCTCGTTGAGGAGATACTTCATCTCATCCTCGCCTACGCTGGTGCCTGTGAAGAGAATCTCCTCTGGTTTGAACCCAGCCTTGAGCGCAAGAAAGACCTCTCCAGGACTCACGGCGTCTATCTCCACGTTCTCGCTGCGCATTATCTTGAGTATGTTTAGGTTTGTGTTGGCTTTGCACGCGTAGAGTATCCGGGTCTTGGGGTAATGCCTCTGCAGGGCTTCCCTGAGCCTGTTGATGTTGAGGCGTATCTTGTTCTCGCTGTAAACATAGAGAGGAGTACCATACTGCTGAGCCAAAAGCCTAGTTGAGGCAGCGTCGATGAATAGCTCGCCGTCTCTGTTCTCAAAAGGCCAGATGAGAGTCACATTAAGTGTGAGATATACCATTTGATATTAACTTGATTACAAATCATACAGGGCTCTGTAGCGTTACATTACCCGGTTTTTATGCATAAGTTTATTACCGGATCAAGTGGCGGAAATTAGATCATAAAGAAGGAACCTTGATGGGCGAGCGCTCGTTACGAATGGATATCTTATCAATCTATGTACCGTCTTTCTTCATATTCCTCGGCATGAGCATAATCTCACCGATCCTGCCCATATACGCCGAGAGCTTCAACGTAAACTACACCATGGTTAGCCT
>CAYUTB010000105.1:0-8457 GCA_964447425.1 uncultured Candidatus Bathyarchaeia archaeon | reverse complement strand
CTGATACCTTTTCGAAAAAAATATACTCATAAAACACTAACAATGTTCATTGAAGTGTCTAACATCGGATTTAACGCTGGAAACCCAGCAACCATTAACAGAGCATCCTGAGAAGCTTAGAGGATTCATAGCTTCAGGAAATATAGAGGAGAACATATACCACCAACACGGTAAAGACGGCCTTCGATACAGATACCCTCTCATACACTACCACATCTTTGAAGGCAAAGCGGTAATAACCGGTTGGCTTGAAGGTGTAGAAGAGACAAAAAAGCTCTTCAAGAAACTGGATCACCTTCACATCGGAGAAACAGATTACATTATAATCGGTAAAAAGTTGAGAATAACCGAACAAGAATACGGGATATCCGAGGAGCCTATTAGATACGGGTTCGTATTCCCTTGGCTGGCTTTAAACAACAAAAACCATACGAAGTATATGAGCCTAAGAGGTGAAAGCAGGTTGAAGTTTCTGGAGAATATACTTACAGGAAATATTCTATCAGCGAGTAAAAGCCTGAACTACACTGTTGAGGGAGACATAAAAGCGAGGATGGTTTATGCGCGCCAGATTCAAAGCCAGTTAAAGGGAACATCTCTTATAGCCTTTCAGGGAGCTTTTACTGTGAACTTCAAGTTACCTGAATTGTTCGGTTTAGGGAAAAGCGTGAGCCGAGGATTCGGCGCGGTTAAAAGGATCTGAGTTGAATGCAGCTAATAATAAACAACTACGGAGCTTATCTGAAGAAGAAAAAAGATTGCTTCCTGATAGTGCTGGAAGAAAGAGAAGTTGAGGTTCCCATTGTAAAGGTTGACAGTATCTGGATATCTACTAGCGCGCTGATCTCAACCGACGCGATAAAAAGCGCAACCGAGAACAACATCGACATAGTTTTTCTGGACAAGTATGGTGATCCCTTTGGGCGAATATGGCACCCAAAAATCGGTAGCACTACTGCGATCAGGAGAAAACAGTTGCAGGCAAGCGACAACGATAGAGGAATCGAGCTAGTTAAAAAATGGGGTATCCTGAAGATGACTAACCAGATGGAGCTTCTCCGTAAGCTCCATAAAACCCGTGGCGACAACGAGATTCTTCCTCAAGCCATCTCTGAGATAGAGACATACAGAGAGAGAATGAGGACGATTATCGGTACAGTTGATGATAACCGCCAGCAGCTACTAGGACTTGAAGGAATAGCGTCTAGGGCATATTTCCACGCGCTGTCAACTGTTATGCCGTATGGCTTTGAGTTCAACGGTAGAAGCAGACGCCCAGCCCATGACCCATTCAACTGCGCCCTCAACTACGGTTATGGGGTACTCTACGGAGAGATCGAGCGCGCCTGCATCCTAACTGGATTAGACCCATACATTGGTTTTCTTCACACAGACGACTACAATAAACAATCCTTCGTCTATGACGTTATCGAGCCTTTCAGAGGCTTAATTGACGAAACCATTGTATTCCTATTCACTACTCGTCGATTCAAGGAATCGTGTTTCGATGAGATTCAGGGCGGGTATACTTTGAATGATGAGGGAAAAAAGATCCTGATTACTGAATTAAACAGCAAACTGGACGCCACGCAGAACTATCATGGAAAAAATATGCAGTACCGAAACATCATCCTCGCGGAGATGCATAAGATAGCGAAGGATATAGGGAGAGGGTAGAAAATGCTCACATGGGTTATCTACGATATTAGCGACGATAATCTCAGAAACCATACATCTGATATCTGTAAAAAATATGGTCTATACCGGGTACAGAAAAGCTGCTTCCTAGGTGAGACAGATGCAAGTCAACGGGATAGTATGACACTGGAGTTTAAGGAAATCATACAACCCGAGGACTCTATTTATGTCTTCACAACGTGCGACTCTTGCGCCGAATCCATCAAACTGCTGGGAGAGGGCTTCGATTTGGAGCTTGTGAGGGACCAGATTGGAGTCATGTTCCTTTAGAGGCTCGATAACCACCAGCGATATCATTGAGTACCTTTACTGTCCAAGGTTTACTTACTTCATGCACTGCCTAGAGATACCGCAGAGAGAGGAAAGACTCTACAAGGTACGGAAGGGAAGAGACGTCCATTCAACTAAAGAGAAAACCAACATAGGTTATCTTCGCAGACGTTATGGAGTTGTTGATAAACGTGTTGAGGTTTATATGAACTCAACATCGCTACGAGTCAGGGGGATTGTCGACGAAGTCCTGTTTCTGGAGGATGGCTCTGCTGCTCCACTTGACTATAAATTCGCCGAGTATCGTGGCAGGGTCTTTAAAACCCATAGGTACCAGTCCGCGCTTTATGCGCTTATGATAAAGGACACTTTCAATACCTCTGTAAATCGAGGGTTCATCATCTATACCAGAAGTAACGATAAACTTGTCGAGGTAGAGTATACGGAGAAGGACTGGGAACAGGCTATCAGTATCGTTGACAGGATATTTCGGCTTATACAGGAAGGCGAATACCCGGAGGCCTCGGGTAATAAACAGAAGTGTTTAAACTGTACATACCGGAGAATCTGTACCCGATGAAAAAAGTCTTATAGTTACATTATTATTAAGCTTCGTTTATGATTGAGGCCGTTCGAAACCTAGGCGAATACGCGTTACAGGAACAGGGAATAAAACTCGATAACTCTGAAGACATAATCAACGTGCTTATCGAAGCCCCAGCTAGCAACGAGAGTTACAAAAAGGTCCTAAAAATAAAACTTGTCACTGATACAGACATCTTCCTTTACAGGGGTATAGAGGTGGATGAGTATACTTCAAAGAAACTGGGGCAGTATCTCTATAGGAAAGGAAGCCCAAATGGTGCCGATTACTCTCCTACCTCAAGGATCACTGACCCAGAGAAAACCTTCAAAGGCAAAATACTCAAATGGTTCCAGAAAAAAAACTCGACAGTCAAACTAGATAAAGATGAAGAAAATCTACTTATAAACTTGAGAAACGCGCTTGAAGAAAACCAAGAAACGATCATACACGATATCAAAGAAGTTTATGATGATATTAAAAAAGCCAGAGAAAACGCGATACTCACAGTAGAGATAACCTCTGATGGGGTAAGCCTTCCCGGAGAGGTCCCGGTTTTTAGAAGGATTTTCCTGACAGATGCAACATCAAGCTACTCCGAGAAATATAACACAACCTCAAAGTCAGACAACAGCTTATGCTCGATATGTGGAAAAGAAAATACCGAAGTTTACGGGTTCGTATCAACCTACGCGTTCTATACAGTAGACAAACCAGGCATGGTGACTGGAGGATTTAACCAAAGCGAAGCCTGGAAAAACTTTCCAGTATGCAGGGAATGCGCTTTGATCCTAGAGCAGGGAAAACAGTGGCTGGAACAGTACTCCAGTTTTAGCTTTTACGGGTTTAATTACCTTCTAATATCTAAACCATTACTAAAAACAAATGATGAAGTATATGAGGTACTAAAAGACTATCAGGATCAGGGGAAACAGGTTAAACTCACAGGAAAATATGAGGCACTGCTTGACTCAACACAGAATGAGATTCTTAGCATATTATCCGAGAAACCTAACACGTTTCAAACAAATATGCTCATCTATAACGAGTCAAAAAGCGAGTTCAAAATACTTCGGTATATAGAGGGCATATACCCAACTGATCTGAGAAGACTCTTTGAAGCGAAAAAGAAAGTAGACGCTAAAGAACACATAAAAGAGACAAAAATACCTGTCTGGGAAAAAAATAAAAAGACAGGTGAAAAACCTCTCACATTCGACTTTGGATGCTTCTGGCACTTCTTCAAGGACGAGAAACAAGGAAAATACTTCTTAACGCTAGTTAATAACATCTTCAAGAATAACAGCATCAACAGACAGTTCCTGTATAGCAAAATCATTCAACAGGTAAGGAAAAGTTTCCCGAGTGGCTTCATTGAGGAGCCCGTGATGAGAGGTTTCAGCTGCCTGCTCTACCTAAATTACTTAGGTATATTAGAATCTAATGAGAGTGTAACGATGAGTAAGAGAATCAGAGAAATGTTTCCCTCTACTGAATCTACAAGAATCAGTACAGCGGAAAAAATATTCACCGAGTACCCGAGTTTCTTCAAAGGAGAACCCGAGAAAGCAATCTTCATTGTCGGTGTTCTAAGCCAACTATTGATGAATATCCAGCGTAGAAACCGAGGAGCGGAACCTTTCCGGGTTAAACTTCAGGGGTTAAGGCTGGACGAAAAAAAGGTGAAAGCGCTTCTTCCCGAGATCCAGAACAAGCTGGAGGAATACGAGAGTAACTACTACCGCGACCTTGAGACCCTAGCATCAGAGTACTTCATACAAGCTCAGGACAACTGGAGTCTAAGCCGGGATGAGATCAGTTTCTACTTTGCGTTAGGTATGAACCTATCCAAGTATTTTAAAACAGAGAGAGAGGAAGAGAAAGATGAGTGAAACCGTGTCAAACAGAAGTGAGATACTTTTCCTGTACGATACCAAGGATATTAACCCCAACGGGGACCCTTTGGATGAAAACAAGCCCAGAATAGACGAGGAGACTATGCAGTGCCTCGTCACCGATGTCAGGCTGAAAAGAACCGTTAGAGACTATCTCCACGACTATCTGGGAGAGGAGATATTCATCAGAGGGGAAAGACTCGAAGATGGAACTCTGAAGACAAAAGAGAACCGCCTAGACGAAATGGAGATCAAGACCGCCAAAGACCTTACTGATAAATGCATTGACATTAGATTATTCGGTGCCACGGCAGCTGTAAAGAAAAAATCCATCATCCTCACCGGTCCAGTCCAGTTCAGGATAGGTCGATCACTGCACAAGGTACAACTCAAGTTCATAAAAGGTACAACTGTATACCCGTCAGACAAGGGTAAAGATCAGGGTACATTCACTGAGATGTACGTTCTACCATACAGCCTCATAGGTTTTTATGGCGTGGTGAACGAGAACGCCGCCAAGTATTCTGGGCTCAAGAACTCGGATGTTGAAATGCTCATGGATGGGCTCTGGAACGGCACTAAAAACCTTATAAGCAGAAGCAAGGTTGGCCAGATGCCCCGACTGCTAATGAAGGTAAACTATAGTGAAAAGAACTACCACATAGGTGACTTAGATGGATTGCTCAGACTTAAAACCGAGAAAAGAGACGAGGAGATTAGGGACCCAGAGGACTATGTTATAGAAGTCAAAGCCCTCGTGGATACTCTTGCAGCGAACAAGGAGAAAATAACCAGTATAGATCTAGCCCACGATCAGAGGCTCACTCTTGTATACGATGGATCACCGATTACTTTGATAGATGAGCTAAAGAAACGTGGCTTCAGAGTATCTCCTTTAAAATTCTAGGTGACTTTGATGAGAGAGGTGCTTGCTTTCGACATCTGGGGTCAGTACGGTCACTTCAAAAAGATATACACCACGACTAGCCCTTTAACCTACAGCATCCCGCCCAGAACAGCGTTATCAGGGCTGATAGGAGCTATTCTTGGGCTCGATAAAAACGATTATCTCAACTATTTTAGTAAAAGCCAAGCCGATATAGCTGTTCAGGTTCTCAAACCAGTAAAAAAAGTTACAGTATCAGAGAACCTTATCGACACAAAAACGGCTGGACCGATGATGAACAGGATAAAACAGCGCACCCAGATACGGGTTGAGATGCTGAAAGACCCAAAGTACCGGGTATATGTGAGGCACAGTGACCCTGAGCTAATGGAAAGGTTGACATGGTTCATAGAGGAGCATAAAACCGTGTACACGCCGTGTTTGGGGCTCAGCGAGCACATAGCCAACTTTTCAATGTCAGGCGTGTATAGAGCGGAGAATTATCAAGATGAAGGATTGAACAGGGTCTGCACAGCTATACCTGAACGTAAGATAAGGGAGATGGATTTCGAGACAGACTACGAGTACGTGCAGGAGAGCCTCCCAAACGAGATGAACTCGGATAGGGTTGTAACAGAGTACGTCTCAGTGATACTTGAACAGAAGACACGGTCTATAAATGCCTCAGTAGAAGATCTAGTTCGGTTAGAGAACGGGGATAACATCGTCTTCCTCTAAACTTTTCTCCCACCCCGGTAAACCCCTCAGAACGCATCTACTCAATGTCGCTGATTCCAGCAGAGACACAGTCAGTGAACTATCAGTTAACCTCAACAGTATAAGTCTATCAAGAGAAGATCTAGCGGAGATATGCTGGGTAATCGGTGCTTGCCATGATATGGGTAAAGCGACTCCATTCTTCCAGAATTATTTACAGGAGCCTGATCAGAAGAGGAAATATAAACTTCGTTCACAGGCGGAGACAAACCACGCTCACTTATCAAGTCTATTCGCTTACAAACAGCTAAAAAACAGGTTTGAAGCTGCTGATAGCCCTATCTCTTCGATTATACCGTTAATAGGTTACGAGGTGGTACGGCGACACCACGGGAACCTTGGTAATATGCGTGAAGAAGTTAGGGGTCAGGGTGACGCGGATAGGAGAAAAAACACGGAGGTATTTGGTAGACAGATACAGGTAACTTGTATCAGCAATCTAGTTGAATTATATGAGGGCGTTTTTCCCCGCGAAGAGATAATTGAATTCCACGAAAACTATGTCAAAATATATGAGGAAATAAGAAAAAGTGAAAGCATTTTCCGTAAAACCCGTGAATACGGCTTAGAGTCCTCAGTTTTAACTCTGTTCTGCTTCTCCGTTCTGGTAAGCGCCGACAAAGAAGACGCCTCTGGACTGTCTATCACCAGAAAACCTGAACTCCTAAAACAAGATCTTATTGAGGAATATAGAAAGCAGCTTGGATATGATAATCCAACTAGTGACTTGAACAAAGTGCGGGAAAAGATCTATAGTAATGCTTCTGATAAGGCTTCAACTATTAACCTGAATGAGAGGATTCTGTCTCTGAATATGCCCACAGGATCCGGAAAAACCCTCACCGGGTTGAACTTTGCGCTCCGTCTCCGCGAAAGGCTTAAACGTGAAAAAAACGTGGCGGCGAGAATTATCTACAGCGTCAGTTTCATCAGCATCATTGATCAAAATAGCCGAGTATTCGAGGAAGCCTACAAAACAGTAACAGGAGAGCACCCCAAATCTGAAATTATGCTCAAACACCATCACCTAGCCGATATACTGTACGATTCAGAAGAAGATGAGAATGATTATGATGCGTTGGAAAGCAAGTTCTTTGTGGAGGGCTGGAACAGCGAGATGGTGTTCACGACCTTTGTGCAGTTCTTTCACAGCATACTTACTAATAGGAACAGGGCGCTCCGGAAACTGCATAGAATTGCCAACTCGATCGTGCTGCTGGATGAGGTACAGAGTATACCTTACTCGTACTGGTCTCTACTCAGAAACTATCTCAGGGTTTTCGGCGAGTTTTTCAACACGTACTTTGTGTTTATGACTGCTACATTGCCCTATATCTTCGATGAGGGAGAGATAACGGAGATCGTTGATGATTCAGAGCAGTATTATGGTTTCTTTGACAGGGTTGACCTTTATCCTCGCCTAGAAGAGATGAGTATTGAGGATTATATGGAGGAGGTGGTAAAGATGGTCAAGTCTCGGCCTGATCAGAGATATCTTCTGATACATAATACCGTGCGAAGCAGCCAGATGGTTTACAGGTTTTTAAGGGAAAAGCTACCCAGAGCGCGGCTGCTGTATCTCTCAACTATGGTTACGCCCAAAGAGAGGCTTAGACGGATTGATGAGGTTAGAAAGGATTCTGGTCCTGTGGTGGTAGTTAGTACGCAGCTGGTTGAGGCGGGCGTAGACATAGATATGGATGTCGTGTACAGGGATATGGCTCCACTTGACTCTGTTATTCAGGCGGCGGGTAGATGTAACAGGAACTTTAAGAAAGAAAGAGGGCGTGTTCATCTTTTAAAACTGTTATCAGATAATAAACCATTTTACAGCCGAATATATGGAGCCACGTCCATCCTTGTCACACGGACTTCCGATGTACTTGATAAACTATGCATCATCCCAGAGAAAAGCTTCAGGGGGCTTGTCACCAGATTCTACGAGAAAGTTCGGAGAGGCATGAGTGAGAATAAATCTGATGAGATACTGAGTTATCTCGCTAAGATGGAGTTAGATAAACTTAGCAGCTTCAAGCTTATTGAGGATGATTATCCTAAGATCGATGTTTTCATTGAGGATGGATTAGAAGCTGGGGAGCTATGGCGACGATTTACTGAGGTTAAGGAGATTAAAGATAGAGAGGAGAGGCGTAGATGCTTCATGGTTATTAAGAAAGATTTTCTGGAGAACGTGATAAGTGTACCTCTCGCTTACCGTAATAAGGTGGGTTGGAGTGAGGAATATGAGATGGGTTATGTTACCAAGAACGAAGGTTTGTATGACTTGGAGTTGGGTTTTATTCGTGATGAGCAGACAGAGCCTACTTTTTTCATCTAATTGGTATCCC
>CAYUTB010000104.1:5856-8475 GCA_964447425.1 uncultured Candidatus Bathyarchaeia archaeon | reverse complement strand
GAAGGGGACACCACAGCTAACGCGTTACAGGGACTTGGATACCCTGTTGATCGGGTCAGAGCCAGCAAAGCCTATGAGCTTTACTATGAGGCGAAGGATTTGCCTCACGCAGAAGCACTTATTGATGAGATGTGCAGGAGGCTTCTCACTAACCCGACCAAAGATGATTACCACTTTGAGATAAGTGAACAGTAATGAGCAGGGTAAAAAAATCGGACCTACCTTTCAGCCATCATACTATTGATTTGATGAATGCCTCTGACGCTGATCTTGAGGCAATCAAGGAGCAACTTGGTCTTGGGCTCAGTATTGTTGAGTTGAGATATATCCGGGATCACTATATTGTTCAGGAGCGCAAAGCCACTGATTTCGAGCTACAGACCTTCGATCAGACGATGAGTGAGCACTGCAGTCACAAGACCTTCGCGGGGGCGATAGAGACCCCAGAGGGAACCGTGAATGGGTTATTGAAGACCTACTTCAAGCGTCTCATCGATGAGCTTGATCCGGATTGGTGTTTCAGTGTCTTTGAGGATAACGCGGGAATAGTGGACCTGACTGATGATGTTACTATTGCGATCAAGGTTGAGACCCATAACCATCCCAGCGCCATCGAGCCTTTCGGCGGAGCAGCTACTGGGCTGGGTGGCGTTATACGAGATATTCTGGGGGTGTGGGCTGAGCCCATCGCGAATACCGATGTTCTCTGTTTCGGTCCATTGAATTATCCCTATGAGAAGCTGCCTGAGGGAGTAAAACATCCGACTTACCTGTTTAATGGCGTGGTGGATGGAATCGGCAGCTACGGGAACAGCATAGGTATCCCGACGGTGAATGGCGCTACCGTGTTCGATGAGGACTACACGGGTAATGTGCTTGTCTACGCTGGCTGCATCGGGGTCCTCCCCAAAGACCAGTATATCAGAAAAGTGAAGGCAGGAGACTATGTTGTGCTCGCTGGAGGTCGGACAGGGCGCGACGGAATACATGGGGTTACATTCGCATCAGTCGAGCTCTCAGAGGAGTCCGAGGAAACCAGCCGATCAGCGGTCCAGATAGCCAACCCAATAGAGGAAGAAAAAGTAAAACGGGCAATCAAACAGATAAGCGATCAGAAACTGGGCTCCGGCATCACCGATATCGGAGGAGGTGGTCTGAGCTGCGGCGTATGCGAGACCGCTGAGCGCTATGGCTTGGGCGTGGACGCGTATATTGACCGTGTTCCGTTGAAGGCGGAGGATATGGCGCCCTGGGAATTATGGATCAGTGAGAGCCAGGAGCGTATGCTGTTGGCTGTTCCAGCGGAGAACCTTGAGAAGGTATTGCAGATTTTCGGTGATGAACAGGTCGAGGCAACAGTGCTGGGTCAGTATAATGAATCACGTCACGCAAAGATCTTCTACAAGGATGAGCAGGTAGCGGATCTAGTGCTAGAATCATTGTTTAATCCACCAAAGCTAATGCGGAAGACGAGCTGGAAGCCGCCAGCTCTGATGGATCCTGAGTTGGAGATGCCTGATAGCCTCGGCGAGGTGCTCCTCCAGCTGCTATCAAGCTATAATATTTGTAGCAAAGAGAAAGTAGTTAGAAGATATGACCAAGAAGTCAAGGGTCAGACCGTTATCAAGCCCCTTCAGGGCTGGAACGCTGGACCCAGCGATGCCTCTGTGTTAAAGCCGCTGGATGATATATGGAAGGGGATCAGCGTCGCCAGTGGGGTGAACTCTAGATATGGTAAGATTGACCCCTACTGGATGGCTGCCAGTGTAATCGATGAAGCCATCAGAAACAGTGTCTGTGTCGGCGGGCGGAGATGGGCTCTCCTCGACAACTTCGCTTGGGGGAACCCTGAATATGAGGACAGACTTGGTGGGCTTGTTTATGCATGCCGAGCCTGTTATGATGTAGCCAAGGTCTATGGGGCTCCCTTTGTCTCGGGCAAGGATAGCTTGTATAATGAGAGTCCACTTGGACCTGTAACACCTACACTGTTGATCACGAGTCTCGGAATAGTGCCTGATATACGGAAAGCGGTAACCATGGACCTCAAGAAGCCGGGTAACGCCCTCTATATTGTCGGGGTTACGAAGCCTGAGATCGGTGGAAGCGAGTATCTGAGGCTATATGATGAACTGGGCGGATCAGTGCCGAAGTTGGACCCAGAGGTTAACATAGCCGTGTATAACCGTGTGCTGGGTGCTATGGATGTTGGGCTTATTGCTGCTTGTCATGATTGCAGTGAAGGCGGTTTAGCAGTCGCTCTAAGCGAGATGGCTTTCACAGGCGGGCTTGGATTGGATGTTGACATCGGTAAAGTCCCAGTCTCCGAGTTCATGAGAGACGATTACCTGCTGTTCAGCGAGAGCAATGGCAGACTCCTCATAGAGGTCCCAGCGGATAAGACTGGAGAGTTCGAGAAGGCTATGAAGGATACTCCGTTCAGCTGTGTCGGTGTGGTGAAGAAAGATCCATTGCTTACGATCACAGAGGAGGGTGATCCATTGCTTGAATTAGGCTTATCCTTGTTGATTGAGGCGTGGAAGAAACCACTGGAGGCGAGACGATGAAACCAACAGATGTGCAGGTCCTCATCATGAGGGCTCCAGGAACCAACTGTGA
>CAYUTB010000104.1:0-5756 GCA_964447425.1 uncultured Candidatus Bathyarchaeia archaeon | reverse complement strand
AAGAGTCTCTACCCTGAGGCTGCGCTGGGAAACAGCACTCATGGTTACCAGAATCGTTGGATTCGTATGCGTTATGAGGGCAAGGGAAACTGTGGAATAATGAGTGGTCTCAATGAGGGATATATCCTCAGCTGTCCTATCGCTCACGGTGAGGGCAGATTCATACTGCCACCTGATAACCGTGAGGAGCTGCTAAACAGGCTTTATGATCAGGATATGATCGTATGGCGTTATGTTAACGCCGATGGGTCATATGCTGAGAATGATTGGCCTGCGAACCCCAATGGGGCGTATCATGACATCGCTGGTATTTGTAATCCTGAGGGAACAGTACTGGGTTTGATGCCTCATCCTGAGAGAGCATACTTCGGTTATCTGATGCCTGAGTGGACAAAACAGGGCGCACCAAAACAGTACGGCGATGGATACCCCTTCTACAAGTCCATCGTGGATTATGTAGCCAAGAAGTTCTAATCCTTATCTCCTAATTTTAACTCATATAATTTTACCCATAAAATACAATATTGCATAATAAACACAAATAACCATGCGATGGCTTTTAATTATTTACTTGTTTAATCCTATCCTATGCAAGGCGTTGTCGGAGTCTACAGTCATAAAGACGCTTCTACAAAAAGTCATTACGTACTTTTTGGGGTGCAACACAGGGGCCAAGAGAGCAGCGGAGTAACTGCTGCGGGCAACCACAGTCTACGTACATGGAAAGGAAAGGGGTTAATCAGCAACGTATTCGATGAGAAATACGCGGTGTTCAACCACCCCGATGACTATGTTATAATCGGAGCCGCGAGCGGGGAGAATACTGGTAACGGGTATACTCCCATCGAGTCTCGTGAGCATGCTAGATACAAATTCAGCTTGGCGCTTGACGGTTTCTTCCCAGGGAAACAGGGGTCCAATGAGGATGTGATCAAGAATAGTATATTGGGCAATCTCGGTGCTGGGATGGGATTCGTTGAGGCGTTTAAGGAGACCATGCGGAGTCACCGTGGAGGCTATTACAGTCTCGTGATGGCGGTCTGGGATCAAGAAGAAGAGAAGAGCATACTCATGGCTGCACGCGATGAACGAGGTATCAGACCCCTCTATATGGCTAGGAGCCGAGATAGCTTCTACTTTGCCTCCGAGTCGGCGCCGATTGATGTGTTGGAGAATATGGGTGAGGGGTTCACGGAACGGGGTGATGTGGTCCCGGGTAGTCTGGTTATCATAGAGGACAATAAACTCACTGTAGAACAGGTTCTTGAGCCTAGGCGGGCTCACTGTGTCTTTGAGTGGGTCTACTTTGGGCGACCTGACAGCGTTATTGAGGGTAAGACTGTTCACGTTGCTCGGAAGCGGCTGGGGCATGGGCTCGTGGCTATTCATGATTTGAACAATGAATATGCTGGACACAAGAACCATGACTTGGTTGTGATGCCTGTGCCTGATAGTGGCCGCAGCGTATCCACTGGTGTGGCTGAGGCTCTCGGGGTGACCGCTGATGAGGGAATCATAAAGAACGCATACATGGGTCGAACATACATCATCGATGACCCGAATTACAGGAAGATCGCGAGTGACCTGAAGCATAACGTCATACGGAAGACCGTCGAGGGAAAGAAAGTGGTACTCACAGATGACAGCATAGTCAGGGGAACAGTCAGCGAATCCATCGCCAAGAATCTCAGACAGGCGGGAGCCAGAGAGGTGGACTTCCTCGTGAGCTATGCCCCAATCTTTTACCCGTGCTTCAGTGACCCAGCGGATAAGCCATTAGCTGCGCGGCCATTCCAGGGTAAATCCCTTGAGGAGATCGGTGAGCTTGTGGCGGAGAACCTCCCCAGCATCGATAATGTCAGGTATAATAGCGAGGAGAAGATTCTCTGGGCGGTTGATCTTCCTCCGGGGCACATCTGCACCTACTGTATCAGCGGATGCAACCCATTTGAGTAAAAACTTACCCAACTGAGCAGCGTCTCATCACTTCTTTCCCCGCTTGATGAAGAAATAACGATATATTCAAATAACCATCTAATACATCATTCATAATGGGTATATCGATCAATACCCATCCCTCGGTTGCAGGCCCCACTTGGGGCTCTACTCCCATTAATTTCTCTTAGACCACTCACTGAGTTTGTCTAATGCTAAAGCTACTTGAGGCACCATGCCCGTGTATGGTCCAATCTGTTTCTGCATCTCATCTATCAGATTCTTAGCCTCAGCAACAGCTACTGGGGTAGGCTGAATGACGCATTCATTGATCTTCTTGAAAGCAGTTATTCCGTCCTCCACCATGGGGCCGAAAGACCGGAAGTTTTCCAGTAGTTTTATCGCGTCCTCGATACTTTTCACTAATTCTTCTGTTGACAAAACAGTTTCACCCGTTTTCTATTGGGGAACTCTTAAATAAGGTGCAGCCTGTTCGGTGGGTATCGGAGTGGAAAAGTATGGGTGAATGTTTTAATAGAATCCTCGGCTCCACTTCTGAGCATTACTAGTTTCTTTTCTTCTGAATATCGGAGGCGCACTTTTTTTGGCTGAGATAGCTGTTACCAGGGAGCTGGTGCAGGGTCTAGCCAAGGCGGCGCGCCTGAACCTATCAGAGGAGGAGACTGAGAAGTACGCTCAGCAGTTATCCGTTATTCTCGACGCCTTCAAGGAACTCGATGAAGTATTCACAGAGGGAGTCGAGCCAAGTTACCATCCAATAGAGATCACAGGCAAGCTTAGGGAGGATGAACCCGTGAAATGGGTCTGGGAACCCCTTGCCAATGTGAAGGATGCGGAAGCAGGATACATCAGGGGGCCAAAGATCAAGTGAATGTCTTAGAGAGAGTCAGGGCACTGGATGAGAAGTATCATTTCATAAACACGTTTGCTGATGACTTGGATACTGTGCATGAGGGTAGGCTCACAGGATACGCGGTGTCTGTTAAGGACAATATATGCGTAAAGGGTATGCAGTCAACAGCGGGCAGCAGGATACTGGAAGGATACATTCCCCCCTATGATGCAACGGTTATAGCGAAGTGTAGAGCCGAGGGAGCCAGCATACTGGGGAAGACCACGCAGGACGAGTTCGGCTTCGGCACATTCAACGTAAACACACCATACCAGAAGCCACTGAACCCCCATGACCCTGAGCGGAGCACAGGGGGGAGCAGCGGAGGAGCCGCTTGCATAACCGCTGTGGCTGATTTTCCTCACCTCGCCTTATCCGAGAGCACTGGCGGCAGCATCAGTTGCCCAGCCTCATGGTGCGGAGTAGTGGGTTTGACCCCTACCTATGGCAGGGTTAGCCGATGGGGGCTAATCGATTACGCGAATAGCTTGGATAAGATCGGTGTTATGGCAAAGACCGTTGAGGAGGCTGCTTTGCTACTTGAGGTAATCAGTGGATCTGACAAGTATGATAGCACAGTTCTCAATGAGGCTGTGCCCAGCTTCACTGAACTTGATAGCATCGATGGTCTCAAAGTGGGTGTTCCCAAGGAGTATTTCGGTGAAGGCGTTGACCCGAGGGTTGAGGAAATTGTCTGGTCCTCCATAAAGAAGCTGGAGTCCAGTGGGGCAACAGTCTCAGAAGTAAGCCTGCCTCATACAAAGTACAGCCTTAGCAGTTACTACATTATTGCCATGGCGGAGGCATCTACAAACCTCGCCAAGTTCAGTGGGCTAAGGTACGGTTTACAGAAGCCCATCGCGGGTGACTTCAACCAGTACTTCAGCAAAGTCAGGACCGAAGGACTTGGAGACGAAGCAAAACGCAGGGTGATGCTGGGTACTTTCACCCGGATGGCTGGTTACCGCGACGCCTACTACTTGAAGGCTTTGAAGGTGAGGACCAAGGTCATCGAGGACTTCAAGAAAGCCTTGAAGTCCGTTGATGTCTTGGCTGCTCCTACCATGCCTGTGGTGGCGCCTAGATTTGACGAGATAGAGCAACTGGAGCCGATCCAGCATTACATGATGGATATCCTCACTGTAGCGCCGAACCTCGCAGGGGTACCAATGGTCTCTGTTCCCTGCGGTGAAGCCCATGGGATGCCCGTGGGTCTTCACATGATGGCTGGTCATCTTGATGAGCATAAGCTGCTAAAGGCAGCGTGGATGGTCGAGCAACTGTGAAGGCAACCATAGGCTTGGAGATACATGTCCAGTTGAGGACCCTTAGCAAGCTCTTCTGCAGCTGCTCAACGGACATCGACGATAAAGAGCCCAACACAGAGGTCTGCCCAATATGCCTCGGCTACCCGGGCAGCAAACCGATGCTCAACAGGAAAGCAGTTGATCATGGAATAATCATAGCTCAGGCACTCAACAGCAGCATCATGCCAGTGATCAGGTTCAGCAGGAAGAACTATTTCTACCCAGACATGGCGAAGAATTATCAGATAACCCAGTACGAGGTCCCCCTCGCCGAGGGCGGATACCTCCTTGTTGGTGATCACAGGATCGGTATTACCCGGATTCATATCGAGGAGGACCCAGCGAAGCTGATTCACGTAGGCGGAGGGATTACGACCGCACGTGAGACATTGATCGATTATAACCGGGCGGGTGTTCCCCTTGTTGAGATAGTGACTGAGCCCGATATCGAGTCCACTGAGGAGGCTCGTGCTTTCCTTGATAAGCTCTCGTTGATCCTTGAGCATCTTGGGGCATATGATCCGCATGGGGAGGGTTCGCTGCGTGTGGACGCTAATGTTAGCCTTGATGGCGGAAACAGGGTTGAGATCAAGAACATCACAGGGTTCAGGAACGTGGAGAAGGCGCTCAACTATGAGGTTGTCAGACAGAGCAGCGCAAACAATATGGGTCTCGCCATAGTTAGGGAGACACGTCACTTTGACGCCGAGACCGGTGTCACCATCACTCTTAGGCTGAAGGAGCAGGAGGAGGATTATGGTTACATCGCGGAGCCGGATTTAACCCAGATCAGCATCAGTGAGGCGTGGATTCAGGGTCTCAAGGCGTCGATGCCAGAGTTGCCGGATCAACGGATACAGCGGCTCGTTGAGCAGTATGGGATCACTAGGTTCCAGTCAGATATCCTCGTCAACACAGGTCTAAGGATGAGTGAGTTCTACGAGGAGTGCTGTAGACTATACCATGACCCCAAGAATATCGCAAACTGGCTTATCACGTATCTACTGAAGAGCCTCAACTACGAGGGTATGAATCTGGAAGATAGCAGTGTTAACCCTGTGACCTTCACTGAGCTTCTAACGCTTATCGATGAAGGGACAATCAGTGAGCGCCTCGCAAAGGAGCTTATCAAGGACTATGTGAAGACGGGTGAGTCACCGCGCAAGCTGGTGGAGGAAAAGGGGCTTGCTTCGCTACCTGTTGATGAGTTGCGGGATGTGGTGTCTGAGGTCGTCTCTGAGAACCATAAGGCTGTCATGGATTATAGGTCTGGTACAGCCAAGGCTGCGGAGTATCTTATCGGTCAGGTGTTGCGCCGTGTCCGCGTGCGGGCGTCGGCTAGCATGGTTAGAGAGTTGGTATTGGAGGCGTTGAAGGAAAACTAGTTGTTTTCTTTCACTGTCCGGGAAACATGTTTTCCCGGTTTCTTTATTGTCTGTTAGATGTTACTAAAAACGTTGTTTTTGTACTATTTCTATCAATTATATGTTTTTTGTTGTTGATTATTGCGCTAAATAAGTAAGGTTTTTATATGATTTCGCATCTTAATTGCAAAACATGCCTTGGTAGCTCAGTAGGTAGAGCACCTGCCTGTTAAGCAG
>CAYUTB010000103.1:0-8481 GCA_964447425.1 uncultured Candidatus Bathyarchaeia archaeon | reverse complement strand
AAGAAGCCCGAAACCGCGTCAACCAAGCAACAGAGAAAATGAAACAAGCCATGGATACTACCCCAACAGAAACACCACCCGAAACGGAGCCCATAGAAATTGACCAAGGATAAACCAACAATGGACAGCGCCGACTACCTAGCCAGACGCCAAGGAGAACTACTCCAAACCATACTACAAGCCATACAAGATGGAGGCCTAGACGATGAAACCTGGCTACAAATATACGCTGAAAGAATGCTCCTAGCCAACAGAGGCTACACCAGTAAACGAGCCCAAGCAGTCCTCCACATTTTCAACACACACCAATTCTACAAGAACCCCCGCCGCCTCAGCCAACTCGTAAAACACCTCATAGAAGAATTCAACGCAATTCAACGAATCTACACCAACAAAGGCTGGGTCCAACTAGCCCCCGCAGAGGAAGAAGTGCAATACGAGTCCACACTAAACGGCGAATCCCCCTCACTAGACGAGATACAAGACTGGATAGACACCAAAGAGGAATAAACATGACCATAAGAAGAACAAAAACAAAAAGAACCCGCCCCCGACGAGACAGAGGACCAGGAGGAATGAGCCCTCCAAACAGAAGCAAAACAACCAATGAGAACTACCAATGGAACCAAAGCGACATAAAACGACTGCAAAAGATACACGCAGCAAGAACATGGCAAGCCCAGATCACAGACGAAGCCCTAGTAGCACCAATAGCACCAACCCCAGACCACTGGATCAAATACCCAGACAGATACGACATACAAGGCATAGACTACCCCAAACACCAAACACCCCACCAACAAACAACCACACCCACCAAGACTCCCAGAAAAACCACGCACACACAAAACCCTATGCAGACACCGGACACCGCCAAAAAATACCTAACAAACATCGTAGAAAAATACAGAACTAAACTAGGCATCGACGAAGAGATACGACTCAGCGCCACCAAACGAGGCCACCCTGCCCGAATCCGCCACTACAGAAACAACAAAAACCCACAAATAGAAATAAACTATAACCACTTCGCCCAAATCTATGAAACAGACCCTAATCTTACAAAACGATACCTAGAATACGCAATAGCCCATGAGCTCAGCCACGCGCAGCAACACCAAGAACTAGGCTGGAAAGGCTACTTAAAAGCCCACAAAGAAGCAAACATCGAATTGGAACTTGACGCAGATAAACGAGCACATCTTGCACTAGGTCGAAGCGAAGAGACACTAATAAAAGACCTGAAAGAGTTAGCTGAAAAAACAGGCGGAGAGTACAGCAACAAATACAGGTACCAAAAGGTCAAAGAAGGATACGATCTAAACAGATTCCGAGACAAGACCCCCACCGACTCTTCTGCAGCCAAGATGAGGGCACTTTACTCAAAGACCCTCAGCGGGGTGATCCCCACCGCCACCCAGGAAGAGCTGACACGAATCACTGAGAAGGCCATCACTGAGCAGTGGATTAAACCCAATGACAACGCGGAGACTGCAATGAAGCGGGTCACTGAGAAAGCCAGAGCCGAGCTCATTCAGATCAGGCAGACTAAGGCTCATCTGGAGCGGGAAGCTCAACTACAAGCCCTCAAAGAACGCAGCGATAAGATCCAGACAGAAAAAACCGAAGAGCAGAAACATAAAGAGCGACTGACCCGCCTCAAAGAGGAGTATGGAGTCCAGTACGAGACGTATCTGGGAGCCGCCATCAGCCAGCTAGCAGCAGGCAAACGGGACCAACTCTACAAAGACCTACTAGCCAAAGGCTACAGCAAAGAAGAAGCAGCCAAAATAAGCAGCACCTTCACCGAGGACTCCATAAAGAATATCTCAGAAGCATTGCCTCTGGCCCGCAAGGCACACATGGGGTTAGCTAATGACTCTTACGGGGAGGTTCCTGAGCTCTGGGATGAGGCGTTAAAGAAGAACAGTGTAGCTGAGATCGCTCAGGGACACGCATCAGCGGCAGTACGTGATGCTTACGAGAAGTCAATCCTCAGCATCAGAGACCATACTCAGTCTCAACCATTACGGAATCCCGTGAAAACGGGTACGGAGTCCTACGAGTTCTACGCAGATCCAGGTCACGGGTGGTTGAAAGTGCCTTTAAGTAAGTTAGATGATCTGGGTCTCGCTGATAGTATCTCACCCTACAGCTTCATGCGGAAAGGTTACGCTTACCTAGAGGAAGATAGTGACGCGGGTAAATTCATCGAAGCATTGAAGAAAAATGGCGTTGAAGTCACGATAGATGAGCACACTGCTAACTATGAAAGCAGTATCCGCCTCTATGATGGCTACGAGACCCCGATATTCTTGAAGGCTAAGAAAGCCATCCTGGAAAGCCAGACATCTGAGGAGCTCAACGAGTTCCTGGGGGTATTGAACCGCATCCCTCTCAGTGAGAGAGATAAAAAACGGGTTCTGGAGTACGCTAGGGCTAAAACAGGGCAGATTCCCGAGAAGCCTAAACTAGATACGGTTCGGGGCAAGGTTGCAAGAATGAGCATAAACGAGGCAAATGCGCTCATACGAGACCACATCAAGGCAGCTTGTCCCACGGTAAGCATACGTAAAGGCACAGGCACAGCCAGAGGTTGGCTTGATGTATCAGGCAGTAAAGATGAGTACGGTAACTTCACAGACCAGGAAAAAAAACAGCTTGAGGCACTAGGCATATCCGCGAGCGGCAACAGCCACCCCATGGATTTTGATGAGAAGGCACACTTCATAGAACGCCACCAGTTACTGGATGAGAAAACCGAGGCAAAACCCAAACCTGAACCGATGATTGAGACACCCGACAAAAAGGCATCCCCACCTATGAAAGCGGGGGATGAGACTAGGCGAGTAGATGCAGTTATCAAGCAGATACAAAGCCAGAAACCACACCTCACAGAGGCAGCGGTAAGAGACCTAATCAAACAGGAAAACGCTAAGGCAGCTGGTTTACTCACAGAAGAAGCAGCGGCACACCTTGTAGCCGCAAGCCTAGGCGAACCACTTAACCCATCTAATGAGCGACAGGGAGGAGTCGCTAAACCTGAGAAGGCACATGCAAGGCAAAACCCGGACCAAGCTGGAGGTGTTTACCGGGTTGATTCATGGAGTCCGGAGACCCGAAGATGGAGCACCCGAAGCTTCAACACACCAGACCAAGCCGAACAATATACTCGACTCATCAATAATAATCCGGGGTGGCCAGTTGAGAACTTCAAGGAACGACTGGGACACAGGCAAGGAGCCCCCAAATACATGATCCTCGCTGAGAACACCAAGGAAAGAGGCAGCGAAGCGATCAGATATGAGGTATATGACAGGGATAAGTCAGATCGTAACGACCAGAACCTTGTAGCCCGAGGGGTCAAAGAGTATAAGCATGTTCCAAGTAAGGAGCAGCTGGTTAAAGACCTCACAGAGGAGTACCTAGCTAAGGGACTCAGTGCGGAGGTTGATTTCAAGCTGGTTCCCCATTGGACTCCATCTCTCAGTATGGTTGAACGCATCGCCCCCGCGAGGCCAGAGGTCTCAGGAGATGGCAAATGGATGATAGCGTGGACAGGTAGAAACAGAAGCCTGAAGGAAGGCGTAGGCATGAAGACCTTTGACACCTACGAAGATGCCCTAGATTTCGTCAGGGACCGGGCGGAAGGGGAACGGGTGATCAGAGGCCGCTATAACCAGGGCAATGTGGAACGTGAAGCTATCTGGGAGCCAATATCGGACCCGCCGATGCTGCCTGAGGAGCTAAGGAAAGGCTTCACGGGTAAACAGGAACGCTTTGAAGTGGATCCAAAGCCGAGTTATGAGGGCAGGTGGAATAACGACGCTAAGAAGATGGAGTACCACTGGGTCTTCCGAAACAAAACCGACCATAACAGCTACACGGTAGATGAGCTTCAAACGGAGCATCAGAAAGGCGAATGGAGAAGAAGAGATAGAGTTGAGGCAGCTAAGCATAGTAGCACCATCACCCGTGAGAAGGGTGCGAAGCGGGCTGCTTTTAACCACCGAGCCATGCCCATAGTAGGAGCCATATCTCATCCGGAGTCAGCCATAATCGAGGCAAAAGGCAATACTGTTTCGTTTGAGGGTATGGACCCCAGCCATGTTTCACTGCTGAAGATACAGGTCCCTAACGAGTTGAGGATACCTGAGGGCAAATATGAGAAAGCTGAGGAGAACCTGGATAAACGATTTACCGTCTATCGTCACCCCGAGAAGCTCACATGGGATAACATTGAGCGCTCCATGATTATCATGAACGGGGACCAGAAAAGCAGCATCCGCTACGAAAAAGTAAACGAATATGAAAAACGGTTCCCTGAGCCACGGGTAAACTTCACAGCCAAGACCAAGCTAGATATGATTGGACTCAACAAGGCAGCCGAGGACCTGCTAAGAAGAGGAACCAACCACCTCATCCTCAAGGTAAAAGATGGTGATTTTATCTATGAATCCGAGAAAAATACGCCACAAACAGTGACCCATGGAGAGGGAGCCGAAGCATGGGAGACCGAGGAATCCGTGAAAACACAGGTAACAGGTAAGGCAGGTACAGTTCTTAATACTGATGTGATTGAGGTGAGAGCCACTTACAGCACAGACAGGCTCAGCGAGAACCTAGACCGACTTATAAAAGCCGGGTTCCGGGAAGCGGAGCTAGAGTTCGTCGAAGATATGCCACTAAAGATCACTGCCAAACGAGACGACGGAGCCACAGCAGAGTTCTGGCTAGCACCCATGATAGGTGTATAAAGTGAATAACAACGAAAAATATCAAGGCCCAAAATACGCTGGCATCCCAGCCAGCTACCTCGTAAACCTAGACATCATAAGACCACCCAAAAAAGTCACGGTACCCCGATTATACGTTGACTGGACACCCTTCTGGGAAGGGGGCCGCCACACCCTTCTCCAAGGCAGAACAGGCGCAGGCAAAACCACCCTATTATTCAGCCTTCTATGGCAACTCCACGCAAGAGGCCACAGAATACTCCTACGAGACGATGGAGGCCTAGACTTTCTCTACCTAGCAGAACACATACCCATGACCATATGGGTACCAAAGGGATGCAGCTTCACCCTAACAGAACCAGAACTCTACAACATACACACACAAAACTTCAACACACCCCAAGAAATACTGGACAAAGCCTACGATGACCCAACAAGATTCCACGCAATCCTCTACGACTGCTACTGCAGCGACCCCGCCCCCTCAGCAACATTCTACAGCGAACTCTTCCGCGAACTAATCTACCGATGCATGCAAACAGAACGAGCAGAAAAAACACCACTAGTATTCAGCTTCGACGAACTCAACGACCTAATACAACCCCGAGGCATGGAGCTCACCCGAGGCCACACAAACATCAGAAGCATGGTAGAGTACAACGTCAGAAAACTCCGCAAACACAGAGTCACACTCATAGCATCCACCCACCGCTTCAACCAGATCGGCATCAACGTCCGGTCCCAATTCAGCTACATCATGATCAAACAATCGTATGGCAAAGACGTCTACGACTTCATATCACACAACCTAATCACCGCAGCCAACGAGTCCTTCTGGAGCACCCTCCGAACACTAACCACCATGGGACCCGAATACGTCTACGTCTTCGACTACAAAAACAGCTACGACAAACTCAGAATACCAGACATACCACGACCAACCATACGATACAGACTAGACGGCCACATACGAGAAGAAAACAACACAGGGCCAAGATATGATGAAATAGACTTAATCATCGTAGCAGCCAGAAGCCACCCAAACCCAGAAAGCTACCAAATTATCGCAGAACAAGTTGGCAGAGCCAAAAGCACAATAGTAGAGCGAGCTCAAAAACTGAAGAAAAACAACCTATACCTCATGGAAAACATGGCATAAACAACCCCTCTTAATTATATTATAACTAAAAGGCCCGACCGACCGACCGCCTCACCAACCAGACAGAAATCCTCACACATAACCTGAAAACTAGGTCCTTCGGAACAGGCACAGCATCCAAAGCATTCTTCACCAAATCGCACGTTGCCTTGTCCCGATATTCTTTCTCGGTTGGAGAACATGATCTCGAATGAGTTTTTTTAGCCGTACGTGTGTAGCTTGATACGCGCAGATGTTTATATGGCTTAAAAGTGAACTTTTTTGCTCCTTTCCTGTTAACTACTGTAAAATCCGCGTTGAAATCAGGCGAAATAATGCCTCTTTCCAGATGAGCTAACACATACGAACCGGAAAAAAAGAAGAAATGCGTATATTTAAATATGAATTTCGGGGGAAAAGAGAGATTATCCGAGCTTTGAATCAGATTGATTCATTTTCAATCAGTTCATCAATGTAATAGAGTTTATACCACTTCTCCATAATCTGGGGAAACACAGTTATTTCTTCAAGATCTATAAACCATCTATTTTCTTTATCGACATCTTCAATTCGTTTCAGGATACTTGGAACGCCACGTTTCTTTACAAAGTCAGTTTCTAGAATAGACAATGCTTGTTTATTTGAACAGTTTTTTCTAACTAGTTCTAATAACAAGGCCGTATTAGCAGAGTAATCTCTTAAAATATCCCAAGCATATGGCATCTTATTTACTATGAATGAACCAAACTGTCTCAATCCGGTTTGAAGCTTTTCAAATTCGAGCGATGCGCGATCTTTATCAATTGAACTCTCTTCAATTAATTTTGTTCCAAGGCCTTGGGGTAAGCTAGCTACCTGACACGTAAATTGAGCATCGTTAATGCAATGGTCTAATTGAAATGTTTTTCTTCTAATTTTTTCCTGAATTTTAATGATACTGGAATAAGTTACTCTTGTTTCTTCAAAGTTTGAGAGGTTTTTATGTAATGAATTTATGTCGTAGAAATGTTTCGCATATTCTATCCCATTTCGACTATCATCCAATTTTCTACCCACAGTAGTTGGACCTATAACGGACAATTTATCGCCTAAAATTGAGTTAACAGTTGGAGTCTGAACCATTTTATCTGTTTTATAAAAAAAGGATTCTAGTTTCGTATCTTGAACACTATATTTGGGTGTTATCAACTGAACATCCAGCAGTATTGTTCTTGCAGTATCAGTTATAGGAGGAGTAGATATTCTATATGAAGCGAAAAAATTATCGAGGTCTGATTCTCTTGGAGCATAAGAAAAATCAACTCCATTAAATCTACTCTTAATAGAGTCTAGTGCCGAGTCTAATTCATCTTTACTGGCGTTTGTGCAAATATCTGCGTCCACACTTAATCTATTCCACTGATCTCCAAGCAATATTTGAATCGCAGAGCCTCCTTTAAATATAAAATCAAATCCTTCTTCTTTTAGTTGTGCAATGTATTCTAGGGCAAATATTGCTTTTTCTAGATTTGCTATGCTACTTAATTTTCTTGTTTCAAGTAAATTTTTTATCTTTTCTTTATCATAGTTTTCTGGTTTTCCTAAATAATTATTCATTGCTCATATGCTCCTTCTAATATTTCATTTATTATATTAATAGTGTTTTTACCTTTAATTATCAAGTTAATTACTTTTATATTATTAGTGTTTTTCATTAATTCATATAATATGATAACCATTTCATCCCTTATTTTTCTTCTATTTGAATAATATAACATTCTATCATAGTTTATAGCATATGATTTTATCATATTCCCAAGCATTGTTCCCAGTTCAAATGAAGAGAAATTGAGACCTTTTCTAGTAACATAGTAATATAGATCCACCCAAATCCTTTCAGGAGTAGGCATTATTAATTCGTCGTTATTTATTCCATATTTTTCTTTTCTTTCCATTATAAACACTGTATTTCTATTGTTTAAAGTATAATCTTTAAAATCTCTTTTTTCTGGGTCCAAGACAACACTGTAATCATTTTGAATTAAAGCGTCTCTTATGCTTTTTTTATATGCGGAAATGGTTTCTATGAAGATAAGATCATTTCCTATTGCGTAATGAGAATAATTGCTCAGCATATTGATAGACCAGACTAGAACGTTATTCTTCCCGTATCTTTCTACTAGATCAATTATTTTCTGTGTCTCGGGTGTAATTATTGAAGAAGAGTTATTTGCTTTTCTATATTCGTATTTTCCTGATCCTATTCTATTTGCCATCCCCAGATTTGTTAACCTGCTGAGATAGTTCATCGCAGTTATTTTTGTTATATTAAACTCGTTAGCAACATCTTCGATAGAAACAAGCTGTTTTCTCTGCAAGTATTCTAATATTTTATCCGGAACTGACAACGTAATCGACTTCGTATAGCTTTATCAATATATTAACTTTGTTGTTAAAACTATACAAAGTAAAACGCAAAAAACGCAATTAATGACACTAAAAAGATGATAAAATGCGGGGTTTATCTGGTTTTGGAGATCTGAAGAGGATTGAACTCAGACTCATCCACTTCCATCAGCCTCTTAACCAAACCCTGAAAAGTATCCAGCTATCTCCGCCTCTGTTTAC
>CAYUTB010000102.1:0-8671 GCA_964447425.1 uncultured Candidatus Bathyarchaeia archaeon | reverse complement strand
AGCGGGTGCGCAAGATGCCGATGAGACAACCAATAGTATGCATGCTGGGCCACGTAGACACAGGAAAAACAAGCCTCCTCGACAAGATCAGGGGAACCGCGGTACAGATGCGGGAAGCAGGCGGACTAACCCAGCAGATCGGAGCCAGCTATTTCCCATTCGACACACTCGTCGCAATCACACAGAAACTGATGCAGAACGTCAACTTCAACGTTAAGGTACCCGGCTTACTAGTGGTAGACACACCTGGCCACGAGGCATTCGCAAACCTGAGGTCGAGGGGAGGCAGCGTCGCAGATATCGCCATACTGGTTGTAGACGCTATGCATGGCTTCGAGAACCAGACCTTTGAGTCCCTCAACATACTCAAGTCGAGAAAAGTGCCATTTATCATCGCGGCTAACAAGATTGATAGAATAGATGGTTGGAAGAGCGAGGAAAACAGACCATTCATGCAGAGCTATAAGGCTCAAAACCAATGGGTGCAGGAAGACCTCGATAACAGACTCTACAACATGATGGGCACACTAAGCCGTGAAGGAATCAGCAGCGAACGCTTCGACAGGGTACGCAACTTCACAAAAAACGTCGCTATAGTACCCGTCAGCGCCAAGACCGGGGAGGGTCTGGGTGAGCTTCTCGCAGTACTTATCGGTTTAACACAGCAGTACCTCGAACAAAAGCTACAGGTGACAGAGGGACCAGCCGAGGGAACTGTATTAGAGGTAAGGGAAGAAGTAGGACTCGGCATAACACTCAACGCCATCATATACGATGGAACCCTACACGCAGAGGACACCATAGTAATAGGCGGTAAAGAAGGACCCATCACAACCAAGATCAGGGCTATACTGGTCCCCCAGCCATTAGAAGAGATCAGGGACTCCAAGAAGAAATTCAACAGCATATCCGAAGCCCACGCAGCGGCAGGGATCAAGATAGCCGCACCGGATATTGAGAACGCTATTCCGGGTTCACCGTTGATAGCAGTCGGCGGAGACGTTACCCTCGAACAAGCAATAGAAACCGTTGCCTCAGAGATGCAACGCGTCAAGGTCCAGACCGAACAGACAGGAATCATGGTAAAGACAGATACCCTGGGAAGCCTCGAAGCCATAGTCGAGAGCCTCAGGAACAAAGATATCCCCATCAGGGTAGCTGACATCGGAGACGTGAGCCGCCGAGACGTAATGGAGGCGCTAAGCGTCAAACATGAGGACCCATTCCTCGGAGTAATACTGGCGTTCAACGTCAAGATATTACCAGACGCAGAGAAAGAGGCACGAGAACAGAAAGTGCCTCTCTTCTGGAATGACATCATCTACAACCTCATGGATGAGTACATACGTTGGGCGGAGGATGAACGAGAAGCAAAAGCCCGCAAAGAATTTGACACACTGGTCAAACCCGGTAAATTCGAGATCATGGAAGGCTACATATTCAGAAGAGCCAAACCAGCGATATTTGGGGCAAAGATACTATCAGGTCACATAACAACCAACATAAACTGTATAAATCAGGAAGGCGAGAAAATCGGCAGGATAAGCCAGATACAGGACAGCGGTAAAGCCATCTCCAAAGCAGAGGAGGGAAAAGAGGTTGCGGTGGCTATGCCCCAGCCCATCGTAGGTAGACATATAAAAGAGCGCGATCTCCTGTACGTAGACATTCCAGAGAAAGATGCAAAGCTCTTGCGCATAAAGTTCGCTGGAAGACTCACAGAGAGTGCTCAAGAAGCACTCAAAGAGCTCGTCGAACTGAAACGCAAGACAGACATACTCTGGGCAATATAGGAGAATAGAGAAAAATGCCAATACTCATCATCTCAGACCCCTTGACGGGAAAAAGCCAAAGAGTAGAGATAGAAGGAACTCAGCTCAGGCCCCTCGTCGGAACAAGGATCGGGCAGACCATCGATGGTTCAGTCGCGGGACTGCAGGGGTACAAACTTAAATTCACAGGTGGAACCGACAAAGACGGTATACCCATGCGCCCCGATGTACACGGAAGCGCAAAGGCACACATCGTCCTCAGCGGAGGAGTCGGTTACAAGCCAAAGAACGAGGGAGAACAAAAACGCAAGGTAGTCAGGGGAAACAGCGTAAGCACCGAGACCACCTTCCTGAACTTCAGTATCGCAGAGGCTCCCAAAAAGAAGAGGAAAGCCGAATCTGCACCCGAGGCTGAGCCAGAGGCTCCAGTCGAGGAAAAAACAGAAGAGTAAATCTTCAATTATTTCTTTTTACCAGATAACAGTTGTTTGAAGTCTTCCTCGCCTTCACTGTAACCGCTTGCGACGACGAGGTCACCGGGCTCCAGTATTGTATTTGGCTTTGGGCGCATCCAGTGAGTTCCACGGCGTATAAACAAGACCCACATACCGGTCTCATCAGCTATCTGAGCCTGCTTCAATGTCATACCGGCAACAGGCGAATCCTTGGATACAATGACACGCTCAACAGTCTCCTCAGCGTCCTGAATAACCATACTCAGTATCGGGTGAGGCTCCCCACCACGCAGAACCACCTCGGCTATCTCACTCGCTGCATCAGCGATACGCTCAGTTACGTTTCCCATTCTAATTATGCCAAGCAGTTCCTTGGGGTTGGTATCCTCGTCTGTAGGGGAGAGAACCTCACACTGGAAATCTATGTGAAGCTCATCCATCCGCTGCTCCATATTCATTACCTCCTCCGCAAGATAATCGCTGTTCAGTAGGAGCGCAGAGTATGCGAGATCCATCATCAATTCACTGGTATCCTTTAAGATAACGAGATCACGGGTGATCTTCTCCCAATGCTGTTTATCAGACTCACTCAAGATAATCCAACTCCCCCTTCGCAGCCTTAGTAAGGCTCTCAAGTCCATCAGCGGTGCCACGGGCAACCAGTATATCTTCTGGTAGAATAATCTCCTTATCGGTGTTGATATGCCATATCAAGCCACGACGAATAGCGATTATATCTACACCCACCTCGGACGCAAGATCAAGATCATCAATCGTCTTGCCAGCCAAGAAAGAATCCTCATCAACTTTGACTCTTGCAAGATGCTCTTCGGCACGCTGGAAGACCTCTCTAACAGCTGGATGAACCTCGATACCGTGAATCACAAGACTAGCGATGTCAGCAGCAGCATCGCTGATAGCGTTTGTGAGGCTGCCAATCTTTGCCACGCCAGATAGCTTCTCAGCGTCATCTCTGTCCCGCGCGGCTAGCATGAGATTCATGTAAAGCAGATACACCAAGTCATCTACTTTGATCTCAAGCTCCATAACCTCCTCAGCGAGCTCCCTGTTGTTGAACAGGGCAGCCGAGTAAGCAAGATCAATCATCAGCTCCGAGATATCTTTCATCTGAATAAGCGTCTCGCGCACAGGGGCTGGTCTATACTCTGTTTTCTTCACTTTGTTCATAAAAGAGGCTCAACCCGGTCAATGGTAACATGTAACCTACACCCAATGAGTCAAATCTACATGACTCAGACCATTCTTAACCTTATTGGTTAACAAAAACCACCCATACTCATATTGCACGACTAACCCTAACTATATCGACTTGAACAAGGATAACGAGGAACGCCTCATCGCTGAAGCATCCAAGATACGAGACGTTGAGAAGCGACGCAAATACCTGCAAACACAGGGAATAACAAAAGAAGAAATCGAACTGCTCATAGACCAAGTCCACTTCAGAACCAAGGGACGAGACAAGTTTCCAAGAGCAGCCAAGATGAGGTTCACCCGCCCAACCCTCGCCATGGCATCAAGCAAGGAAGTAGCAGAATACCGGACATGGAAGATAAGGCAGAGACTGGGCGAGATCAAACAAGCACTAGACGTAGGAGCAGGGATAGGAGGAGACACCATCGCCATGGCTCTCCGATGGCCAGTAGTAGCAGTAGAGAATAACCCAGAGACAGCAGAGATGCTCAGACACAACCTCAACGTCTACGAGGTAGAGCAAAAAGTCACAATCATACAAGGAGACATAACAGAGCTAATCCACAACCCAGAGTTCAAAGAAAGCCTAAAAAACCTAGATGTAGTGTTTTTTGACCCCAGCAGGCGCAGCGAGGATAAACGAACAGTGAAAACAGAGGAATACATACCCCCACTCACCCTAGTCGAGGAATTAGTCAAACTATGCCCAAACCTCTGCGCCAAGATAAGCCCCGGAACCGATCTAGACCGGATCAAATACGACTGCGACATCGAGGTAATCTCCAACAGGGGAGAGGTAAAAGAAGTAGACCTCTGGTTCGGGTCACTCAAACAGAGCCCAGAAAAAAGAACAATAATGGCTACAAAGCTACCCGAGAAGATAACACTAGAAAAACAGGATGCTAAACCGCCTGAAGTATCAGGACTCGGACAGTACCTCTATGAACCTGATCCAGCCTACATAAAGGCAGGGCTCATAAACACCCTAGCCGAGATTCATACGCTATCAGCGCTCAACCCCCACATAGCGTACCTGACCGCAAACCAGCTGCATAAAACGCCAGTAATGAAAGCCTTCAAAGTCGTGGCTGAGACCAGTGTAAACCCCGAGGAGATTAACAAGAAACTCATAGAATGGGGAATCGGCAGAGTTGACTTCAAGGCAAGAGGCGTGGATATAGACCTCAAAAACATCCACAAACAGATAAATGGCACTGGAAAAGGGAAAGGCGTGATTATTTTCACCATAATCGGGGAAGAAAAGAGGGCAGTTATCTGCCAATACCTGTGACTACTCGGGGTAGTTGATCTTATAGACCACAACGAACCCGTGCTCACTCACAAAGACCGGTTCAAAGACATCGAAGAGCGGAACCTGATACATGAGCTTCACCAGCGTGCTATCGATGAACGCGTCCTTGTACACGCCCTCAGTGTAGTTCACATAGTCGTTTATATCCAGACCAGCGATCTCAACCATCCACTGCCACTTTACATTATCACCGAACGGCCACTGTTGCGAAATATCATTTGGGTTATAGGTGACGAACACCACGATGTAATCCGCGTCATATCTTTCAAGTATCTTTATCGACTCATTCGGCTGAAGCATCATGATCTTACCGATCTCTCCGATATGCACTGCGTTCAGAGTTGCCCCGTCAGCCATCGTGGTCTTATTGGCCATTGTCTCAATCCAGTACCCATAGTCCCACCAGCTGCAAACCACATCGTCATCGCCAACATTATTTTTCATCCACTCAAGAGCGTTAGGCCAATCCTTTGCATATTCACCGTTTATCATGACGCTGATGCTGCTGGAGGCTAATTGTGTCGGCTGATCCGCTGCCTCTATGGCACTGTAAACATTGGGAACCAGTGCTAAAAGAAGGAAACCAACAAACACCAGCACTAGAGGTCTGCTTACACCAAAAACCATCTGCCGCCTCTTAGCGGTTCTCCCTGAAACAGGAGTCTGATCCTTTAAGAACGGAGCGACTGCCTTAACCAAGCCATATCCTCCTATGAGGCAGGCGGGAGCAGTGAGTATTTGAGTCATTCTGGACATCACCCCGGCGAAATATAGACTGGACAAGAAGAATAGTATGGCGTAGAGGTTTTTCTCGTTAGTATTTTTGATACTAAAATAAGTGCCAAACACAGCTAATGCCAAAATAAGGCCATAGCTGTTGAAGAAGGACGCCCAAGGAATCACATGGTTCTCGGCTATCGACTCATATAGAGGACTGTAAAATACTGTGAAAGGATTTAGTGCCTTCAGGAACTTGTAACCAATGGGTATGTCGATGCCTATGGCGGGTAATACGAAGATCGCGAGCACAGCGACTGCAAACAAGCCCGTGGCTACGAGGCTTACAACTCCAATATCGATCTTTTCTTTAATGAATTCATAGATAACCAACGCGAAAATCAAGGCAAAGGCCGCAATATTATCAATTCCACTTAGGCTTGATGACCGCGTGAAAAACAAAATCAGAGAGCCAAGTCCAACGGTTATAGAGTATGTGATTAGGTGTCTTGTATCATATTTCTCGCTGATTACAAGGAATACCATGTAGAGGATCAGCATACCCGTCATGTATTTGGCGCCTCCCCAGCTAGCGTAGAGAAGCCCAAGGGAGAGACCGGATATTAAACCATAGATGGCTCGTTGCTTGGTGTTTCTCTCTTTATCACTTGATCGTAGGAAGAATAAGCTAGTCGCCACGATAGCGAATATCCCGATGTTCTCGGTGTCGAAAAAGCCTAGAGCGGTTCTCTGAATGAATGCAGGGGTTATCGCGAGGAAGAGGGCGGCGAATATCCCGGTGGGTCTGCCTGATAATTCTCTACCGAGGTAATAGATTGTGATTATAGTTACAACTGCCATGAATACTGGGAAGTACAGACACACATTGTAGAGACTAATTCCAAGCCCCAGAGTCTTCTGCACAAGGAACAAGAAAGCAGCGGAAAAGGGTATACCGGGATAAGCCGTAGCAGCAATATCTCGCCCCATAGGGTACCAGCTAAGGGTGTCATGCCATGTCCACCATGAAGCGAACCCGTTCTCTACCACATACTGGGTTGCCCGGTACTGGAAGAGGGGATCAAATGCAGTGAAGTAGGAGCCATACTGTAGTGGTAGTATCCTGAGTAATGCTGCTACTATTGCGATGGCTGCGAGTATGCTGATCTCTATGGCCTGTAGTCTTGTTGGCCTTAGTTTGCTTAGGATGTCCTGTGTGTTTATTTTGTCTTCCGCCATAGTCTGACTTCCTTTTCATCAATGATATGCGAGGCTTTTATTTAAATTGAGATAACCCTGTTTGGTTTGGATTTGTATCGATTCGATCATTAATCCCATAGTTGGGATGGAGTGTTGTGTAGGGTTTAAAGTAATGGATAGAGAGAACAGGTTTGGAGAGGCAAAACTGGATAATCCTTAACAACCATGAAGGCTCATTGAAGCATAATGAGCCTCAACTTTTCAACCAAGAGCGCGTCAATCGAGGAGAAGACACTGTGGGGGTCCATCGGTGAACTGGAAAACGCGGTATTAGCGTTTTTCTGGGTAGGTGAAAAGCCCAGACTCGGCGGTCTCAGCGTAACACTTCCAGATAAAACCAGCAGCCAGCTGCTGGGTGACAGGGATGAGATGCTCTCAAAGATGATCGGAGAGAGAATTGCTTCCAATTATAGTAAGATTGCGCTTGTTTCGACTAATCTGCCAGTGGGTTTTGATGGTAGAGCGGTTTTGAGGCTATTGAACGATATGCTGAGTGAGGAAAATTGAAGAATCTAAGGACATTCTTAAGGGAAATCGAGGACGAGACAGTTACTATCAAGGAGCCTCTTTCGAGGCAGTATGAGATCGCTGCTGCTCTGCGTAAGTTTGACGGCGGAAAAGCAGTGATTGTTAAGGAAAAAGAAACGGGTGTAACCGTGGTCGGTGGGGTAAACGGGAATAGACCAAGACTACTCAGATCATTAGGGGTGACGCCTGAGAGCCTCTACCCGACGATGGTTGAGGCAACCAAGAACCCGTTGAAGTGTAAGGTGGGTGATGGCCCGGTTAAAGAGGTGGTAGAGGAGGGTAATTTGAATGATATTCCGGTCTTGACTCACTTTGATGGAGATCCCGGTCCATATATCACATCTGGGATACTGCACACCAAGGGACCCAACGGGGAACATGAGAACGTTAGCTTTCATAGGCTGCTGGTTCTTGATAACAAACGCATGGCTATCAGGATCGTGCCAAGACACCTGTACAGGATCACGCAGCAGGCGAAGGAACAGGGATTGAACTCTCTAGACGTCGCTGTAACCATCGGGCATCACCCGGGTACTCTTTTCGCGGCGGCTCTTCCTGCTAGTTATGGGACAAGCGAGTTTGATGTAGCGAATAGGCTTCTCGGTGGTTCTTTGAAGCTGACTCAGTGTGAGCATGTTGATGCATATGCTCCTGCTGATGCGGAGCTGGTGCTTGAGGGAAAACTCAGATTGGATCAGAAGGTTACTGAGGGTCCTTTTGTGGACCTTTCTGGTACTTTTGATGTTCAGCGCCAGCAACCGCTCATTGAGCTGGTGGGTGTCATGCACCGTGAGGATTACATGTATCATGGTTTGCTCCCATCGGGCAGCGAACACAGGTTATTGATGGGGATGCCTCAGGAGCCCCGTATCTGGGAGTATGTGAGAAACATCGTTCCCAATGTTAGGGGTGTAAACATGACTGTGGGAGGCATGGGTTGGCTGCACTGTGTGGTCAGCTTTGAGAAGTTCCGTGAGGGAGACCCCAAGAATGTCTTGATGGCTATATTCGCGGCGCATCCAAGTCTGAAGCATGCAGTGGTCGTGGACAGTGACATCGATCCCTATGATATGCAGCAGGTAGAGTGGGCGATAGCTACTCGTTTCAAGGGAGATGAGGATATCTTGATGGTTCCAGGTGTACGGGTTAGTAGTCTGGACCCTGCTGGTGATCAGGAGAAGGAGCTGGGTTGCAAGGTGGGTATCGATGCGACGCGTCCGATGTTCAAGGACCCGGCGGGCTTCAAACGAGCCGAGGTGCCTGTCTCTGAGAAGCTGAAGGAGATACTGGACAAGTACAACTAACCCTTCTTTTATATATTAGTAACAGTTAATTATTGGTTTTGTTTTTAATCATGGGCTCATGGGGCAACTAAAAGTAGCTGTTATTGGGTGCGGTTCATGGGGGTACCA
>CAYUTB010000101.1:3511-8906 GCA_964447425.1 uncultured Candidatus Bathyarchaeia archaeon | reverse complement strand
AAATACATGTCAAACAACGAGATAGTAGAAGAACTAGTAAAGATCAGAGAACTCCTCGCACCCAAACCAGAGCCACCTAAAAAAGAGGAACATATGGGACTCTGGGATGAATTCATGGTATTCATCACAAAATACGGGGTCATCGGCTTAGCCATCGGCTTCATAATCGGCAGCGCCTCCAAGGACCTGGTAAACGCCCTAGTATCAGACATACTGATGCCGATCATACTCTTTTTCGTCCCTGGGGGAACATGGAGGGAAGCAACATTCACCATCGGTCCAGTGGTGTTAGCCCTCGGCCACTTCACAGGGGCAATGCTGGATTACCTCATCATCGCTTTGATCGTCTTCATGCTCATGAGGCAGATCCAGAAAACCAACCTAAAGTAACCCCCATTTTTAGACTTTTTTTAGAAAAGCAGAGACCTCATGGTAGAATGCATCAGGATTATCCACCATCATGCTGTGCGCGGCGTTAGGAATAAACACCAAAGGGAACACCTCGCCCAGCTTCTTCTCAGAAGCAAATCTTCCACGGTTCTTCTCACCGAATACAGCCAATATAGGAACCATCAGCGTCACAAGCCGTTCAACAATATCGTCTTTCTTTGAGACAGCCACAAGGTCCTCGGAGCTGCGATAGGTGGAGACCGCACCCGCCTTACCGAACGATACAGCGTATTTCACCTGAGCCGAGTCGTTCTTGTATCTTTCAAGGAGCTTTGGGAAGGCTTCATTCACCCATTGATCGTAGGTGTACTTTGTGATTATCCAGTTGCTGAAGAAACAGTCACCGAAGTCAACGTTACCCTCAGCGTAGACAATTCCCTTCACCCTTGTGCCAAGCATCTCAGCCAGTTCTACGGCTACGGGTCCACCCATAGAGTGAGGCATGAGAACCACATCAGATATGCCGAGTTTATCGATTAGCTTTTTGAGCGCCTCTGCCTGAGATCTCATGGAATATGTGAACCCATCAGGGTGGGAGGAGTCACCATACCCTATCTGATCCACTATGAGTAACCCGTAATCGGATAGTTCAGGGTAATCGGCTGCTTTGAGGTGAGTCTCCTTACGATCCCCTAAACCATGTATGAAGACTAGTGTAACGGGTTTCACGCCTTCCCTGAGATAATATGAGAATACGGTATCGGGCTCGACCTCAAGCCTCTCTGATTTCATACTCAGATAAACAGGGAGGAAGTATAGAAGCTTACTTCTTCCTTGTGATTACCTGATAGCCGCTCAAAGCCATCGCCTTGCTGCAAGTCACCATCTCATCTATCCTGACATGCTTCTCCACATCATCAGGGTAACCACGTGGACCATAGAGGCAGCACTCGATACCAGCCTGAGCGAGATGAGCCGTATCGTTACCACAGTAGCTCCGCGGAATGACTGCGCCAATCTTCTTTGGATACTCGCCTGTTACCTTCTTATGGTTCTCCTTGAGTATCCTGACAACCTCTGCATTTGGATCAACACCCATAGGAGGCATCACCATCCCACCCACCCTAAACTTGGGGTTCACAGGGTACTCGAACTCATACCTGAACTCAGGGTCCTCCGAGGCGATATCAGCTAGCATGTCTTTGAAGCGTTGATTGATCTCATCTATTGTGTAGCCCGGTGGGTACCTGAAGTCAACGATGGTTGTGCAGAAGTCCGGAATATTGTATGGCCCGGCTAGGTCGTAGTCCCTGTTTCTGCCGCCGATAATGCTTCCTGCTACCCACCTGGGTGCTCCGGGGAGGTCTGGGTCCCGTGCCTCAAACTTCATCTGGTCTATCCTATCCAGCACTTTGCGCATCTTCTTGATGGCGTCCACTGCTTCCTCCATCCTGCTGATGTGGTGGCTCTCACCGATGACGTTGATAGCGAAATCATGGACCCCAACGCACTTGGTCAGAATATTATCCACACTATATGGCTCAGGCACGATAGCGTAATCGGTCCAGATGCCCTCCTTGAGCATATGCACAGTACCTACCCCACCCTGCAGCTCACCAACTACAGTGGCGCATACAAGGTCCCCCCTCAGCTTAGCACCAGAGCGCTTGATAGCCAACGCAGCCATGAGAAACGCCGCGTCTCCACTCTTCATGTTGTGGACACCCGCGCCCCAGAGCCTGTTCCCATCCACCTTGGGCTCGTAAGGGTCCCACTCCCAATCAGCGGTAATAGGATCGATATCAAGGTGACCGTTGAACATCATTGACTTCCCTGAGCCATCCCCCTTCATGATGCCAATGACCTGCCTTCTCCCGGGCTGAACCTCCTGAACGTGGACCTCGTCGAAGCCATTGTCATTGTACCAGTCGATCATAAAGTCTACAGCTGACCCCTCCTTGTTTGTGAGGCTGGGCTGTCTGATCAGTTCGCAGGCTAATTCAATTATCTCTTCCTTCTTCAAATACTCAAGGACATCCAACTAAATTCATCTCTTCATGCCTACACCCGGCAGCTTGGCTATAAAACATGTGCAGCAAATGGGACAAAGAGTCGGAGGAAAGTCATGTGCGTTTGAAGGGCTTAAGCCAGTAGGTCTCGGGGTTATGAGGCTGCCCATAGCCCAACATGTCGTCGCTCCAGACCCAGAACTTGTTCATCTGGGGAACATGCTTGATAAACCACTTCACAACATCATGTGCAACGCCCTCACTCTTTGTGAAGCTGCATGTCCTGAAGCAGACGCTGCACGCTGACCCCACCTCGTTCCAGTAGTCGAGGCAGGCTTCCTCGTCCCCATACCACTTCAAAAAGCCGGGGTTATTTGCCTTACACACTGCTTCATAGGTTCTGGGACCATAGGGTATGGCTTGGGATGGGCAGTGTTTGGCGCATTTCTCGCAGTCCTCACAGAACCGGATTATACCGGGGTGAGCTAGCTTGCTCTGGGGTAGGGGTAGGTCTGTGTATATCTTCATCAACCTAACCAAGGGGCCACGCCCCCACGTGATGAGCCTGCCTTGTCTCCCAGCGTGACCCAGCCCCGCCTGTATGGCTATGGGTACGCTCATGGCTGTGTCGTTTCCCATGGGTGTCGCGTGCCATCCGAGTCCCCTGATGAACTCCGCGAGCTGCCCAGCTAGGTGATGCATCCTGCTGTACCCCATGTTGGTGGCTACCTCCAGCTGAGTCGGTGCGTGCATGAACTCCTCGTACTCCATGGCAACCGTCAACGCGATAACGTACTTGTGCTTCATGGGGAAGACCGCTTTCTCATCGGTCACGTATCCCTCATCGATCTCATCATCAAACTCAAGGGGCTTACCGTACCTGCTATGAGTGTAAAACCAGCGCTCATCCAAGCCTGTGAAGCCTACGCTGTAAGCCCCGAAAAACTTGGCCACCTTACTGATGATCCTCGCAGCCTCCTCGGGCGTACCCTCCCAGCGGGGCACATCCTTGGGCTTCATCACATAGCCCAGACTCTGCCAATCATAGTAGGATATACCCTGCGTATCAGTGCTGCCTTTGGGGTACTCGTAGAGCCCCGCTGCTCCGTTGAAGCTATAATCGACTAGGCTGAAACCGGGAATATTTTGTTCGATCTTCTTGGACCTGTACGCCTCTGCCCCAAACTCCACTACGTTGCCAGTTTTCTCTATGGCTTGCCCGAAAGCTGTGTTACGTTGATCGTATCGCTGGTACTCTGGCTTGCTGGGATAGATTTCATCAAAGGTCTTGGTCAAACTGGATCACAGTCACATAGAGCCAATGGATAATAAACTTCATCCATAGATGGTTTTTTCAGGCAAAATACAGTCAGATAGATGAGGCAACCTGATTGAGCTGCGACAACTTCTACGACGTCATCTTTGAGTTCAGCAACGAGGAGAGAGTCAAAATGATGAAAGCCCTGACAGGGGAGAAGACCAGCTTCAGCGGCTTGGCTCGATCACTGGGCATCACCACTCAGGAGGTCAGTCGGCACTTCAATCGACTCTTGGAGTCTGGGTTGGCTACCAGAAATACTGCTGGACACCCTTGCATGACTTCATATGGGTTGATGGTGCTACACCAGCTCGATGGGGTCAATTTCACAACCGATCACAGGGAGTATTTTGAGACCCATGATGCATCTGCTCTGCCCGATAAGTTTCTGTGTAGGCTCGGAGAGTTGGAGAAAATGGAGTACACTGATGATATCATGGTGGCTATCCATAACAGCGTCAGGATCATTCAAGAAGCAGAAGAATACATCCTTGACATCAACCTGCCTTACATCTCCTCCGGGTTCCCCCACATCAAGGCAGCCTATGATAGGGGTGTAAAGGGTTGGTTCCTAAGGGGAGCCGATCTTAGGGTCCCAGCGGAGATGCAGGCTCAACGGGAGCAGACCATCTCCGACGAGTATGTGGCTTATGTTAGGCGTGAGGGTCTGCTTCAGGATCGTTTTCTCGAAGTAGATGTTATTCTCTACATGAATGAGAAGGAGGTCGCCCTGTTAAGCTTCCCCACGCTGAATGGGAGATATGATTACAGGGGATTCACAAGCAAGGACCCCGCGGCGTTGGATTGGTGCAGGGAACTATTCTATTATTACTGGGAACGAGGCAGCAGGGTGTCTCAGTAACAGATTCATATCTCCCAACCGTTTATTCAACAATATGAGCCTCAACGCAAAGGTGGCGGAACAACTATACCAGATAGGCGAGATACTGACGATCAAGGGGGACCGGTTCAGGAGCCGAGCCTATAATATGGCTGCTCAGAGGGTAACATCGCTCACAGAGGACGTGGGTTCGATCGCTGATCGTGGTGAGCTGGACCAGATACCGGGGGTGGGTAAGAGCATCGCCATGACTATTGAAGAGATTATCGAGACAGGTCAGAGCGTGGTATTGGAGGAACTGCGTAACTCGTTGCCCAAGGGGGTTCTCCAGTTGATCGAGGTGGAGGGAATAGGACCTAAGATCGCCATGAGGCTCAACGAGGAACTGGGAGTCACCAATCTGGAAGAACTAGAACAGGCTGCGAAAGCCCAGAAGATCAGGGTACTCAAAGGATTCGGGGTGAAGAAGGAGGAGAACATACTCAAGGCCATCACCGAGTACAGGAGTAGGAGCACAAGGTTCCTACTCGGCGAGGTATTGCCCATCATTCAGGGTATCCTCAGCTACATGGGGGATAGCCCAGATGTCAGGTTGGTTGAGGTAGCGGGGTCGGCTAGGCGTGGAAAAGAGACAGTTGGTGACCTGGATGTGCTGGTTAGCAGCCTGAACCCCGAGGCGGTCACAGAGCGTTTCTGTAGCATGCCGCCCATCATCAGGATTCTGGGGAGGGGTCCAACAAAGAGCACTGTGGTTCTACAGAATATGCTTCAGGTTGACCTCAGGGTCATCCCGCCTGAGAGCTATGGAGCCGCTTTACAGTACTTCACTGGGAGCAA
>CAYUTB010000101.1:0-3411 GCA_964447425.1 uncultured Candidatus Bathyarchaeia archaeon | reverse complement strand
GTGCGGAAAGCCATCGATATGAAGCTAGACTATCTAGCCATCACCGATCACAGTCAGAGCCTAGCAATCGCCCGGGGGCTCAAGGAGGATAAACTCATGGAGCAGATCAATGAGGTGAAGAGGCTTGATGAAGAGTATTCTGAGATCAGGCTCTTGACGGGCACTGAATGTGATATAAAGTCTGATGGCTCCATGGATTACAGTGATGAGGTTCTGGAGCAGCTTGACTGGGTGGTAGCCAGCATACACATCGGTATGCAGCGGGACGAGGAAACCATAACCAGTCGCATCATAGAAGCCATCCACAACCCATACACGCGGGTAATAGGGCACCCCACAGGTAGATTGATACAGAAAAGGAAGCCATACGAGGTAAATTTGGATAAGATATTCGAGGCAGCTGCAGAGCAGAAGGTCTTCATGGAGATAAACTGCAACCCCAGCAGGCTGGACCTCAGAGACGTTGATGCCCGCAGGGCAAAGGAAGCCGGAGTCAAGCTCACTTTGGGCTCTGATGCGCACAGTGTTGCTCAGATGGAGTTCCTACCGCTGGGGGTCTCTGTTGCTCGCAGGGGTTGGCTTGAGCCAGAAGACGTGGTCAATACATGGGGTCTTGAGAAAGTACTTGGTTTTAGGAGTTAGAGCCCATACTCGTTGATTAGGCTCACTATTCTCCCTTGTTCTTGGGGAGTAAATAGGACTGGACCACCGCTCCGAGTAACCAGCTTCACCGCCTGCCCCGCCCTTGTGGAGTAGGCTAGGTCGCCTCGGTGGTTCTGCTTCAAACCGATTCCACCGTACTCATATAAGTCGATGTTGGAAAGCTCGAAGCGCTCGATATTCAGGTTAGGGGTCTTTCGGCGGATGAGACCGTATCTGAGTTCAACGCCGTGATAATCTATCTGTATCCCGAGTCTGGAGAAGAGCAAGTAGACTCCGCCAAAGCTGAGGGTGAGAAGAACCTCGATTGGGGCTGGGTTTTCACCGATCATGGAATCGGTGAGAGTTTGCACTGTTAAGAGCCCTGCTGTCATCGCGAATGCTGTGAGTATGGTTCCTCTCGCCCAGATGGGAGCTGATACTTGTTCGCGGTAGGGTCCAGTCATCTTTACCGAGTATAAAGAACAGCATCTATGGATTATATCTACCAATTAGATCAATTATTCTAAAAGATGTAACAGGGAAAATTTTGGTAAGCTGTATAAGGAGTCCTTCACGGGACATGATAGAGATTATTAAAATGGATAACAATTTGATGGACAGGGAAGACGCGGTTAATAGCTTCAAGAAGGCAATGATAGCCTATTTCATCACATTCAACAAAAAAGGCGAGATGCACAGCAGACCGATGACAAATTTCAACGATAACCCGTATGGGGTAATATGGTTTCCCAGCTACAATAACACGAGAAAGGTAGGGGACATCAAGCAAAACAAGAGAACGCTCATTCTGTACCCAGCAATTGAGGAGGGTAAGTTCTATGAGATCGAGGGAAAAGCGGAATTAGGTACTAGATCGGAGGTTGAGGAGAAATGGGTCTGGTGGTACCTGTACTGGCACCCGGAGATGAATGATTATTTCTGGTTTGACCAGACGGGAAAACACCCGGAGAGGGTCATCATAAACGTCCACCCAGAGAACATAAAGAAACTTGACAAGAGCGATGTCAAGCTCATAAAAGACACATACGCTACCTTGGTCCCGATAAAATAGAGGGTTTACCACTCTATCAGGTTGGCTGCCCAGCTCAATCCGCCGCCATAGCCAACAGTCGCCACAATATCACCTTTCTTTATCGTGCCGTCTTTGGCTGCCTCATGCATGGCGATAGGTATGCTTGCACCGGCACAGTTTGCGTATTTGTGCAGGTTGATATAGGCTTTCTCGGGTGGAATCCCTAGGTTTTCCATGCTAACCCGGATCATATTGACGTTGGATTGATGGGGTATAACGTGGTCAACATCATCCAACGTGAGACCGCAGCGCTTCACTACCTCACGGATAGCCTCTGGGTACTTGACAGTGGCAAAGTCCCATACGGCTCTTCCATCCATGTGGAAATACTCTTTTCCAGTGCCTAGTATCTCCTTGGTTATGGGTAACTTCGTGCCTCCGGCGGGTATCTCGATAACCTTTGCACCTGATCCATCAGCCTTAAGGTAAGAGCCCAATATTCCGCCTTCCTCAGTTTTCTGTAGTAGAGCAGCGCCTGCTCCGTCTCCGAAATAGATGCAGGTTGTCCTGTCCTTCCAGTTGAGTATCTTACTATAGACCTCGGCTCCGATTACCAGCACGTTATCAAGATAGGGGTCGAGAACCTGTCTTGCACCCACATCCAATGCATAAGCGAAGCCGCTGCAGACGCTGTTCACGTCGAAGGCGCCCGCGTTGCTGCACCCCAGTTTATACTGAGTTATTGCTGCAGTGGAGCTCAGCACTACATCTGGGCTGCTGGTGGCGAGAACAATCATATCAACATCCTTGGGTTTGACACCAGCGTCTTTCAGAGCAGCCTTTCCCGCCTCTGTAGCCAAGTCGCTTGTGCATGTATCTCCCTCAACTATGTGTCGTACCTGCATACCAGTCTTGGTTCTTATCCACTCATCGGTGGTCTCAATGCCCATTGCGATGAGGTCAACGTTTGTGAGTTTCTTCGGTGGGACATACATCCCTGTGCCCATTATACCAGCCCTCATATCATAATCTCCGTTCTGCCTCGTGGAGGGTCTGATGAATATTTATAGACTTCGACATGCAGCGTTAAAGTTCACGACTCTTGTCGATTACTCCTTCATTCTAGGCACTAGTTTCTCGATCCAGCCAAAGATCAGGTCTCTGCTGGGTTTCCATGTAACCGCTACGCTGAAGATCAATGAGCCCAACACCATCAGAGCTGAGGCTAGAACAGTGCCGATGGTGTTTTCAAGACCCCCATATACAAGTCCCCCCATCACCGCAGCCACACTGTACAGAGTGGACTTTCCCAGAACCTCAACAATAGCTAGTTTCGCGAAGGGAAGTTTCCGAGACCCAGCCAGAATAACTATCGGGGTATCGGGTAAAGGAGTCAAGGCAACGAGGAGCACAGCCCAGAGCCCATATTTGTTGATCCAGCGCGCGATCCTGTCCTCGGATTCACTCAGCGGCGTCATGGACTCGGCTACGCCCCAGCCGAGGAAATAGGTGGTAACCTCGCCTATGGCTGCGCCTGTGCCCGCTGCTGCACCGAGTACCACGGGGTGATATACTGTTGCTAGGGGAAGGAAAAGCGGCATAAACATGTCACGCGCAACCACTGTGAGGTGACTCAGCAACGCTGCGATGAAGACGCCTATGAGCCCCATCTGACCGAGGCTGTTTCCCTGAATCATGAGTCTCCAGAGTAAACCACCGGAGATGAGTGCTACAGC
>CAYUTB010000100.1:0-9099 GCA_964447425.1 uncultured Candidatus Bathyarchaeia archaeon | reverse complement strand
GGATGTGGTGGCGGGGGATGATGCGCCTGATGCGCGGTGGGTCTCTGTTGATGATCTGGATTCGGTCCCCATTATGGAGAGCACCCGTCGTTTTATCGATAAGACTCTAACCGAAAAGGGCATAATTCATCCAAATGGTTAAATAGTATCGTTATAGGTTTCCATTTGGAATAATATGGTCAAGGTAGATGTCGAACTGGACGCAAAAGGCATGTACTGCCCAATGCCCATCGTCAAACTTAAAAAAGCAACAAAAATGATGGAGCCAGGACAAGTACTGAAAATAGTAGCAACTGACCCAGGCAGTGCACGTGATGTGCCAGCCTGGGCGAATAAAACAGGCGCCGAGATCCTTGAGACCAGTGAGGAGAACGGCGAATACACATTCATTATAAGAGTGAGTTAATATGAGCGATAAAAAGAAAAAGATAGCATTCGTGGTTCACAGCGGATCACTTGATAAACTATACCCGGTCTTAATGCTGGCTAGCACAGGCGGAGCAATGGACGCAGAAGTACACCTATTCTTCACGTTCTGGGGAATGGACGCCATAAAGAAGGGGGGATTGGATAAAGCAAAGCTGCCCGGAATCATGAGCGTCGGCACAGGGATGATGAAGGGAAAGATCAAGAGCGTCGGTATACCTACACTGCAGGAGTTACTGCAGATGTGTAAGGAGACAGAGAACGTCAAGCTCTACGCCTGCAGCACCACCATGAAGATGATGGATGTAAAGGAGGAAGACCTCATCCCAGAGGTAGACTCGATCGTGGGAGCAGCGACATTCCTAGACATCGCCATGGACGCTGATGTCCAGATGTTCATCTAAAGGTGAACATATGGGACGGATGTTAATTCTCCTATGTGAGTCACCATTCCAGAACGAGGCAGTGGATCATGCCCTCGAGATCAGTAAATCTGCTCTCGGCAAGGGTCATGAGGTGGATATCTATCTGATGATGGATGGGGTCTATAACCCCGTTACGAGCCAGAGCGGTGAGCCATTCCACATGGATAGTGTCAGCGACAGGTTTAAGGAATTAATCGATCTCGGCGCCACGATCAGTGGGTGCAGGGTCTGTATGGAGCTTAGAGGTGTAACCGAGGAGATGCTCCCCGAGGGAGTTGATATCGGCGGGATCTTCGATCTGGGTGAGATGATGACTGAAGCAGATATAGTGCTGAGCATGACGGGGGCTAATTGATTGGAGAAAAAAGTACTCATAATGATAAAGTCGACACCATTCAATAACCTCAACTACTATGAGGCTTTGAGGACAGCCGCGGGTCTTTGGGACCATGAGGTAAAGATTCTCTGGATGGGAAAAGGCGTGTATGGCGCTATCAGCAACGTTGATCAGACTCTTACAAAGAAGTTCCTCATCGATTTGCCTGATCTCGACATCGAGCTCTACGTAGATGAGGCGGCTTTGGTGAATGCTGGCTTCAGCGCAGATGATCTTGTTGACTCTGTTGAGTTGGCTGACGGCGATAAGATAACCGAGCTCATCATGGGAGCAGAGGCTACCCTAGTCTATTAGGAGATGTTATGATGTCTAAACTAATAATCTTGAATACACATGACCAGGAGACCCTTGAGAAAGCACTGAAGACGAGAGCCGAGATTCTTTTGATGCAGGACGCTGTCCTCTTTACTAACAATGGTGTAGAAGCAAACAATAAGCTCCACGACCACAAGATCTATGCGCTAGTGTCTGACGTGGAGAAACGGGGATTGAAGAACCGGGTGCTTCAGGGAATCGAGTTAATCGATGTTGACTCAATGGTTGATCTCCTATTCAACGAAAAGACGGTAATAAACCTGTGAAAACCATGTCTGAGAAATACGATCTAGATGAGAAGATAATCAAGATTCTCCAAACGGATAGCAGGCAGAGCTATCGCGAGATAGCGAAGCAGCTTGATATAAGCCATGTCAGCGTATCCTCAAAGGTTAAAGCACTAGAAGAGAAGGGCGTCATCAAGGGCTATACAACTATCACTGACCCGGATAAGCTGAATAATTATCCTCTCTGCTTGAGGATCGCCGCTGGGAAAGGCTCTGATCTGAGCAGGATAGGAAAGGCGATCGCTGATTACCCTGAGGTTAGCGTTGTTATGCGGGTCTCGGGTGACTGCGAGTTGCTAGCTTTGGCTATGTGCAAGAGCCGTGAGACTGCTTTGAAGCTGCTTGACGATATAAACAACATCAAGAGCATCGGTAAGGTGGAGAGCCACATCGTGCTCGAAGCCATAAAGATGGGTGGCATCAGGCTCAAGCCCTAGCTTTTTTCACATATTTTATCCGTGTACCTGCACATTCATGGTGAGACGATATCATGTTCAGGGTTAGCGTTGATGTTGGGGGAACATTCACAGACTTAGTTGCACTCGACGAGGAGTCGGGTGAGGTCATTAACATAAAGACGCCCAGTGTCCCGAAGAACCCTGAGAGGGGGGTTGTGAACGCCGTTGAGGCGTTTCTGGAGACACATGAAGCGGATTCTGTTAGGATGATTGGTCACGCGACCACTATTGCGACTAATGCTTTGTTCGGTCAGGTGGATCTTGATCTTCCAAGGGTTGGGTTGGTTACTACCGCTGGGTTTAAGGATGTTATCGAGATCGGTAGGCAGAGGCGTGCTGAGGTCTATAACCTGTTTTTTGAGCGCCCACCGATGCTTGTGAAGCGCAGGCACAGGTATGAGTTATCGGAACGGATTGGTTCCGATGGAACAATCGTGTCCGGTGTCAAGGATGAGGAGCTTGGCGCTGTTATTGACAAGATGGCTGAGGATGGCATCGAGTCTGTGGCGGTGGGTTTCATTAACAGCTACGCGAACACGGTTCACGAGGAGAGAGTTAAACGGGCTATACAAGAGAGGCTTAACATCTATGTTACTGCGAGCCATGAGATAAGCAACGAGTACAGGGAGTATGAACGTTTCAGTACTGCAGTTGTGAACTCGGTGCTCATGCCGGTTATCCACAAGTACATCACAAAGCTTGAGTCAGATCTGGAGTCTCTCGGCTTGAAGACCCAGCTCTATGTGATGCAGAGCAACGGTGGGCTCGCCAAGAGCAACACGGTGAGCAGGAAACCCGCCACCATAGTCGAGTCGGGTCCAGCGGCGGGCGTCATCGCCTCCGCTTGGCTGGGGGAGCAGACGAGGATCAGAAACATCATCAGTTTTGATATGGGGGGAACCACCGCGAAAGCTGGCACTGTCAGGGGCAGGGTCCCTGAGGTTGTACCCGAGTATGAGGTGGCTGGTAAGATACATATGGGTAGGCTTGTCAAGGGGTCTGGTTATCCTGTCAGGTTCCCTTTCATCGATTTGGCTGAGTGCAGCGCTGGGGGTGGAACCATCGCGAAAGCAGTTAATGGCTTGTTGATGGTTGGTCCATTGAGCGCGGGGGCTGTCCCGGGTCCAGCCTGTTATGGTAGGGGTGGCATGGAGGCTACCATCACCGACGCTAACCTGTTGCTGGGGCGTTTGAATCCGGGTAATCTGCTGGATGGTGCTATGAGTATCTTCCCAGAGAAGGCGATGGAGGCGTACAGAGTGCTCGGAGAAGGTCTCGGAATTGGAGCTGAGATGGCTGCAGTGAGTGTGATCCGTATAGCGAATAGTATGATGAGTAAGATACTCAGGATCGTAAGCGTTGAGAGGGGATATGATCCACGTGACTTCTCATTGGTTGCTTTCGGCGGCGCTGGCCCTATGCATGTCTGTGCATTGGCTGAGGAACTTGAGATAGATAATGTGGTGATTCCACCGAACCCAGGAATGTTCAGCGCACTGGGGCTCTTGACGGCTAATCTTTTCCACGATTATTCCCGACCAGTCCTATCTGATGTTAAAGATATTGACGCGTCACGGGTTGAGGCGTTGTTCAGGGAGATGGAGGCTGAGGGCAAGCAGACGCTGGACTCTGAGGATGTCCCTGAGAGCCATCACAGGGGTCAGAGAACACTGGATATGCGTTACAAGGGACAGGGATTCGAGTTGAACATCGATACAGAGATACCATTCTCTGGGGATAGCATCGTGAAGGCGGTTCAGGGATTCCACGCGAAGCACACAGAGGTCTATGGCTACGCTGAGGAGGATGAGCCAGTTGAGGTGGTGAACGCGAAGCTGAGGGTCATCGGGTTGCTCGACAGCCCCAGACTCAAGGAGAAAGAGAGCAGAGGAGCGTCCAAGCCCCGTGAGACCCGCAGCGTATTCTTTGAGTCCGATAACACGTGGCATGATACAGGCGTCTATGATAGGGCGGGTCTGGGCTCTGAAGCTATTGGTCCGGCTATCATCGAGCAGTATGATTCCACGACAGTGATCTATCCGGGTTGGAGCTTCAAGCCAGATAAGTTTGGCAACCTTGTTCTGAGGAGGGTTACACAATGATTGATGTTACTACAGTTGAGGTGATCAAGGGTGCCTTGATCTACGCGGCGGAGGAGATGGGTATCGCTTTGAAGAAGAGCGCTTACAGCCCCAACATAAAGGAGCGAATGGATCACAGCTGCGCCATATTCAATCAGCGGCGGGAGCTTATCGCTCAGGCTGAGCATATCCCGGTTCATCTGGGCAGCATGGCGTTGGCTGTGAAACTCGGGTTACGAGAGTACCCGGGGGTTCTTGAGCCCGGCGACATGCTGCTGCTGAATGACCCATATATCAGTGGGACGCATCTACCAGACCTCACGCTCATCGCGCCGATATTCTATAAGGGCAGTATTGTTGGCTACGCCGCGAACAAGGCTCATCACACTGATGTGGGTGGGAAGACACCGGGAAGCCTCGCGCCGGACTCCACTGAGTTATATCAGGAGGGCTTGATCATCCCGCCTGTGAAGTTTGTGAAGCATGGGGTGATAGACCCTGAGATTTCACGGCTTATCCGCAGTAATGTGCGTACCCCTGAGGTTCAGATGGGTGATCTACGGGCTCAGATAGCGGCGAATAACACCGGGACCCGTAGGATGCTTGAACTCGTTGAGATGTACGGCGTTGATGTGGTGCACGGCGCCATGGACTCGATAATGGATTACAGTGAGCGGAGGATGAGGGAAGAGATCAGTCTGATGCCTGATGGGGAGTATAGCGCTGTGGATTACATTGAGTCGATACTCCCCGATGACGGGGATGTCGATATCAGGGTAAAGATCACAAAGAAAGGCGATAGCCTCATCTTTGATTACACGGGTACTCATCCGCAGGTGGAGCGCCCAGTTAACGCGCCTCTAGGCGTCACCATCGCAGGCATCTATTATACATTGATCAGCATCACAGACCCAAGTATTCCGGTTAATGATGGATGTTTTAGACCCATCACATTGAATGTACCCTATGGCTGCATGATGAACCCTATTAGACCGGCGCCTGTTGCAGGTGGAAACGTGGAGACCAGCCAGAGGAACGCTGATGTCATAATGAGGGCGTTCAGCCAGATCGTGCCAGATAAGGTACCGGCTGCCAGTCAGGGCACAATGAATAACATCACTATCGGTGGCATGAAGGATAACGGTGAGCCTTGGACATTCTACGAGACCATTGGAGGGGGCAATGGTGGGCGTCCGAATCATGACGGCGTGGATGGCATTCACGTCAACATGACAAACACCATGAATACTCCAATTGAGACCCTTGAGGCGTATCTTCCCTTTGAGTTCAAGGCTTACAGGCTCAGACCTGACAGCGGTGGACCCGGAAAATACAGGGGAGGCTGCGGCATCGAGAGAACATGGACTCTGACCAGCGCCAAGGCGACCCTGAGCATCATGGCTGAGCGTAACAAGATCAAGCCATGGGGACTAGCGGGTGGACATGGGGGCGCTACTGGTGAGTATACTCTAGTTAAGGTTGATGGCTCCGAGACTAGACTACCATCAAAGTGCACTATTACCATTAACAGAGGCGAGACCTTGATCATCAGGACTCCCGGGGGTGGCGGATATGGTGACCCAAGTGAGAGAGACCCGGCGTTGATACGAGAAGATATCTTGAATGGATTGGTTAGCCCAGAGGCTGCCAGAGAAGATTATGGGTACAAGGGCAGCGGCTGACCCTTCTATTTTATTTGAAGTAGTTTCTCATCATTATGATTACGATGGCGCTGCCCAGTGTGAATGCAGCGGAGGCGTAGAAGACCCACTGAATTGTGGCTACGCTGAGTACGATGCTCATGGCGAACATGCCTATGGTGCCGCCAAGACTCATGATCATCCCCCATATGCCTGTCGCTGATCCCCTGTCCTTGGGTGGTAGAGACTCCATGGTGGCTGCCTGACTCACAGGGAATACGAGCACCGCGCATATGCCGAGTACGGCGTTGAGTATTGGAAGCATCCAGTAGTATGGGACTTTTGGGATCAACGCGAAAGCTGCAACGCTAACAAGTAGACCCGTTGTGATGGGGATGAATCGCCCGATCCGGTCTGATAATGGACCAACGATCGGTAGGCTGATAGCGATAAGTAGCGCGTTTGCTGTTAGGGTTAGCCCTACCCAGAACTCGCTCATGCCAATCTCCGCGCCCAGTAGGGGTATGAATGTGACCAGTCCCCAGTGGCAGAAGCTGTGGGCGAATACTGCGAAGCATGCTACCAGTACCTTTCTGTTTGATAGCAGTCGTTTTACGGTTGATGGGAGTTCTTTGAAGGTCTGTTGGATTAAGATTCCAGGGGGTATTGGGCAACTCTGAGCCCTGTCATCCTCGGTGTATCTCCATGCGATGAAGAATCCGATGCATGTGATGAGACCCGAGAATACAAAGATCGTCTTATAGTCAAAAAAGTGGCTTGCGATATATCCACCGACGGATGGACCTATTACGCTGCTCACCGCCCAACTCATATGGTATCTGCCCATGGCTTCTCCAGCCTTCTCCGCTGGGAAGAGCGAGCTAGCGTATGCCTCGCTTGGTGGGAAATATATGCTGAGGGCGAGCCCGCTTGCCATCATGGCGGCTATTGGGAGCCAAGGGTTTGTGGCTACGCTGTAGATGAAGGGGACAAGTGCGAATAATGCGAGCCCAAAGAGCATCATGTTTCGTCTGCCCAGACTATCGCTTATGGTGCCTGAGACGAATCTCAGGACTGTCTGTATGACGTTTCTTATGTTGTAGATGAGTGTGATTACCGCTGCGCTTACCCCGAGGTTTCTTATGAAGATGGGTTGGAAGCTCTGGGGTATGGTCTCGCCGAACATGGCGAAGAATGTAGCAAAGAATATTGCCCAGAATATGCGTATGTTTTTCTTATCCATTATATTCACACCGTGATAGCCACTGGGATGATGACCCTAGATTTAAACATCTCATTAATCAAACCATAATCCTAATGATTATATGTAGCGCCTAATAGAAGGAAACTGATATGTGCCTAGCCATTCCCGGATTGATAGAGAGCGTTGATGGCAGAACCGCCATCGTGGACTTCGGTGGGGTAAAAAGAGAAGCGATCATAGATCTCATGGAGCCGGGGAGCATCAAGCCCGGTGTATATGTTCTCGTGCACACGGGTTTCGTTATCCAGATCATGGAAAAGCAAGAGGCACTTGAGACCCTTGAGGCTTGGCGTGAGGTACTGAGCCACGTGGAACAGCCCTACGAAGAACTGTAGATACATCTAAATTTGGCGAATCTTCATTTCAATTGATTATTCATGGTTAATTACTGGAGGGAGTTTCCAAGTGGACCTAACACTCCTGATGAGATATATGTAGTCACAGAGATACAGCGGCATAGTAGAAACAAGTACGAGTATGATGCCCGCATGGGGGTATTCAAACTAAACAGGGTTCTATACACGTATTATCCGGCTGATTATGGCTTCATCCCTCAGACACTGGACGATGACGGTGACCCATTGGACGCTGTTTTACTCATCAATGAGCCTACTTTCACGGGTTGCCTGACTGTAGCTCGCCCAGTAGCGAATATTAAGATGCTTGATGGCAAGGATATGGATGATAAAATAGTCACAGTGAGCACAACTGACCCCTTCTATAAGCACATCAAGAGCCTCGACGACCTTCCTCGCAGTGTCATTGATGAGTTATCCTACTTTTATAACAACTATAAGCGGGCTGAGGGAAAGGTGACTGAGGTCCTAAAGTGGGAGGACGCCGATGATGCTAAAGCTATAATCACTTGGGCTCAGGGACAGTACAAGGAACAAGAGGAGAAATAACCGCTTTTTCTCTTACCTAACCTTCTATTAGAAATAGGGATTAATGCACATTCGAGTCTGGGCGCTTGTTTACATGCCCCAAGTGCTCTTCTTGAAAACTAGGATATCGTTTCCCTCGACGTTTACCTCGTAGCTGTTCAGGTCATCTGTTTTTCCTCTGAACATCATCATCTTTGGACCCTGTACGTTTTTACCGGTGGTCACGTTAAACTGTGAGCCGTGAAGCGGGCATGTGACGATCTTGCCCTTGAGGGTTCCCTTGGACAGGTCTCCTTTTTGGTGGCTGCATGTGTTATCGATAGCATAGAATTTTCCATCCACGTTGGCTATCAACATCTCTTTCTCATTGAATTTTACCTTCATCATAGTTCCAGCGGGGATGTCCTTTGTCTCCGCTACTTTTGTGAAGGAAAGTTTGTGGCTGCTCAAATAGAATACATCTCTAGACTCTGAGAGGCAAGGATACAATATATAGTGTATTATTTTTGAATATGAATTGATTCTAACAGATTGTGAAGGTTAAACAGGGTTTATTGATGGTTTCATAATCTAAGATGGTTTATTCCGTTATATTTGGCTAGTTTTTTGGTCCTAGGAGTGAGAGATTGTATCTGGGGTCGTTTTCCCGTTTCTGGTCCATATCATTGAATTTTAGGATACATATCTCTGCCAGATAAAGAACTATGCTCTCATTCTCCAAGTGCCCAATGTAGGTCTCCTGATCCCTGCACCCCACATCAATATGCAGGTGAGGCTCATGGTTAACAATTAAACCGCTGATGGAGCCAACCTCGACTGGTTCATCGATTACATAGTACCGGTTCTCTGGTGGGAACCCGTTGGTGTTTACGTAGTGGAGGTGGGTACGTTTGAGCGTGCCTACTCCTGAGACCACTGCCCC
>CAYUTB010000099.1:0-9193 GCA_964447425.1 uncultured Candidatus Bathyarchaeia archaeon | reverse complement strand
GCGCGCTTGCGAGCAGATATACCCTCTATTGAAATAGCAAAAATATCTATGATGTCCATTTTTTCACCTTTTACTGGGTCTCTTCATGTGTGATTATCTTGGTTATGACCATCTGACCGGGACAATCCGTGCATGGGTCACTTTTTTTGTAGATATAATCCCCGCGCGTGAAGGGTCTCTCAATTTTCTTATCACATTGAGTGCATTCAAGTGTGGTGAACACTTCTTTCGTGGGGTCGCTTTTGCCTTGGGATACTTTCATCGTTTTAAATATTCGATACCCAACTAGAATGAAGCCGCCAATTCCTGCACCTATGTACATGGCTGCATTAAGCAAATCATTACTGCCTAGTGCCTGAATCCCTAGATAGACGAAAAAACCAGACAAAGCCCCTGTAAGTAGCATGATGCCCAGTATGAGTCTGTTTGATCGATTTTTGGTCACTGTGCCACCCCTATTGTGTTTCCGATGCCGGCGATTATCACCGTGTCACCCTCCACGCTATAATCAGTGATGAGTTTTTTCACCGACTCAAGCGCGCTATCGGTGGCGTTAAAAAGAGGCTCAGTTAGAGGCGCGACCACATGCTCCATTCCCTGTTTGATCGCAACCGCGTACATCGGCACACCATGCTCAATGGCTGCTTTCTCGATCTTGTATTTCTCAACACCGGGACCACCTATAGCTGCTCCTACGCCCTCAGCGACCTCTCCAGCTTCCTCACCCTCAAGCTTACCGGCTGCATCAACCGTGATGAGCATCGTAACCTTGCCCTCGTTTTCATTTAACATATTGATAATCGCGTCACCGGGTTTTCCCACGTTACCACCTGGACCAAGTGCCTTGGTGACCAGCAAACGTCGCCCCATGTATGAGGCTTCGCCCATCACCATGCCTTTCGCTATCTCTTTAGTCTCGCATCCATGCATTAACTTCGCTGCGACTATGGGTCCTACGCTGTCCCCTATCGGGATTCCTTCCCTGAAAGCCTGCAGGGCGGGAGTGTATGCCGCGACCAGTTCCTCTATTTGAGGAAGTACCATCTGTACCTGCATTATGGTATAGATGTTCATAGTCTTCTTACCAAGCAGATAGTAGTGTCTTATGACCTTGTAAATTGAGTTCAGGGTAAGAGCTACTTCGAGAAGGTTTTCAATATTGTGTTGTTCCGCCTCTGTGGCGTTTGGCGCCATCTTTTGCACTTCTTTCTCAAATGTGAACTCGCGGACATCCAGTATCTTACCGAGTTTTTCCACTACACCGGCTGGGTCCATGTTTATGGGCTCTATCATGAAATACTCCATGAAACGGTCTACTTGTGGGGTCGGGTCACGCTCTGGTTTTCCGATCTCATTGATAGTCTCTATGGCGGTTTCTCTGCCTTTTATGCTGACGGCTTTCACTTTGTTCATCGCGATTTCTACCTGTCGTAGCATGGTCATGGTTTGGATTCGTTGAGCGTAGACCAGATAGATGACGAATGCTAGGCTGTATAATGTTTGAAGTATTGTGCCTAGAGTATTCTGTTGCGCCGCTTGAGTAACCTCAGATGCTATCATGTTTTTTGTCTCCTTGTTTGCTGTTTTTTGATCTTTGTGCCGCGTTTTTTGGGGTTATTTTTAGTATCTCCGTGCCCTCGATCTACTATGTAGGATTCAATTTACGTAGGGACCTACATATTTAAATATTGTTTAAACACTCTTGAGAAAAGAGAACGCGTGGTAAGCGGTTTAGAATACGTAGGTCTCCAGAAATAGGGTAGAGGGTGTTAACGGAGTGATGAAATCTAAAGCATCTGCGATAAAAAGCGCCAGCCCGCTTCAGTTTCTTATACTTCTTCTCTTGACTAATGGACCAAAATATGGTTATGAAATACTTATTAGGATCCAAAATGACCTTGGCGCGCATTGGGATATCAAATCAGGGACAATTTATCCGACTCTTCGGAGCCTTGAGAGGCAGAAGATCGTCGCTACGAAGACGATTGATGAGAAGGATTTCTATGAACTGACAGAATACGGGAATGGTATCGTTCATGATTTCGTGAGTAGGTTCCGTGATGAGTTGGATTTCACTAGCACGTATTTTCAGGTGATGTTACAGTATATGTCTCCTGCCGTTCAGTTAAAGTTCATCGAGGGGATGTTAGAGTATAAGCCAAAATTTGAGATGGGAGATATTCTTGATCCAATCTTTAAAGATCCGTTGTTGAGTGAAAAGAAAATAAAACTGATAGAACAAATGTTGAATCAGGCTGAGGAAAACATCATTTTGCTCAAAAAACAGAAAGAACGCATTGAGAAAAGAATGTAGCACCCATGTAAAATCAAAAATGAGATGCCCGCCTGTACGAGTCACAGGTGAACTCTTTGTAAGCCTCAAATTCTCTCTTATCCGATAATTTATCACTTCTCGAAGCTCTCATTGTCTATTAATTTGATTCAGTTGATGTGGGGTTTTCTTCATATGTGGAAAATCTCTTATTTCATGTGGTCTCCCATACTCTATGAATCGTAAATTCAAGTTGTCATTGATTTTGCTGAGCTTTGTTTTCGTCTTTTTATCAGTCAGCGCTGTTTCGGGGGCAGTTGTCGAGGATGTTATTGTGTTTCATGAAATGGATGTTGATGGTCTTCCTGTTGAGAGGTTGGCTTATTCGCCTGGGGATGATGTTGTGATGGTGTGGGCTAATTTGACTGATGTTCACGCGGATGATACTGTCACGTTTAGTTTCTGGGAGCCTCTCGGTAACCTGTATTACAGGGAGGATGTTGTCTTGCCATCGTATGTTGATGGGTCTTCGTGGTATTCGGTGATGAGTGAGATTGAGATTCAGGGGGAACCCGCAGAGGATATGTTGGGCACTTGGACCGTCAGTGTTTTCAATGAGGAGTCGGAGGGCGCGGTTGAGCTTTTCGAGATAGCGGATACTGGGGCTGAGTCAACTGGTGGCGGCTCTGAGGAGAAGATTCGCGGGTATTACATCTGGGTCGATGATGTTAGACCCGTGGGTGAGGTAGTTATCGGTGAGAACGTAACGGTTGAGATAGTGGTCAAGTATAATTTCCCCATAAAGTCCCCTTTTGTGCCATCGGTATTCGATGATGGTTTTGAGCTCAGGGGGGACACCAGTGACGAGATTCAGGGCGCGGGTGAGACGACCTACACGGTGACTATGGCTACGGTTGCGGGGGATGAGTCTAGGGTGTTTTACGCGGTGGCTTACTATTTTATTGATGGGAACTGGACGTTTATGGACCCCGATGGGTATAAGGCGTTCACTTTGTCCGGTGATTCAGGTGGATCTGTTATCCCGGATGGGGTGAAGATTCCGGATGGTCTGGATTTGTCCAATATTGACGTGGATCAGATCACAAGCGCCCTTAATGAGACGTATCAGAAGGGGCTTGATTTCCTTGAGAACATAGAGGTTCCTGAAGAGATCACTGATTTGGAGGAGAAGATCAAGGAGCAGACCGGTATCCCCGGTTATCCTTTGGAGTCGATTCTATTAGGTGTCGCTGCGCTGGGGCTCGCTCTCCGAAAGAGGGTGTAGCCTTACCTTGTCGGTGTTTCGTCACCGAGTCTCGGCTTTTGTCGCGTTTTTTGTCGTTATTATTGATCTGATTTGGGCTGTTCTGGGGCTGGTTTTCTGTTTGGGGGCATGTTATGGGTTGGGTTGGTGTGATCCCCCTTCCCCCCTTTGGGTTAGGCTCTCGTTGCATTGTCCCAGAAGTATAGGAATAGTTCTCTTGCCCATTGGTGGAAGACTGGGTCGGTTCCCGTGAAGCCCGCGTAGTCTACTCTGCCGTCGGTGTGGGGGAGGAATATTGCTGCTTCTTTTTCTGAGAGAACTATTACCATGGGGACTTGGGTGAGGGTTCTTACCTCGATGTTTTGGTTTTCTTGGAGGGCTCCTTGGGTGAGTTGGTCTCTGCCCGGTTTGAGGAGGATGTGATCCTTGAGGTAGTGGGCAGTGATGGGACTCTTAGAGTTGATCTATGCTTGGATGAGATTAAGGTGAAGGAGGGCGATGGGCAGTGATGTTGCCTAATTGGGTGATCGGTGTCTTCTTTGTGGCTCATGGCTGGGCGCATGTCTGGTATATTATCTTGAGTCAGAGGCTCTTGGAGATCAAGGAGGTGGGGTGGACTGGTGAGTCTTGGCTTCTCAGCGGTTTCCTTGGTGAGCAGATTCTGAGGAATGTGGCTACTGTGGGTTACTCTGTTTCTTTGATTGGGTTTATGGCGGGTGGCGCTGGTCTATTGCTGAATCAGGGATGGTGGAGGTCGGTGACGTTGGCTTCTGCTGTGGTCTCATTGGTTACCGTGGTCTTGTTCTGGGATGGTAAGCTATCGATGTTGACGGAGAGGGGGTTGATCGGCTTGCTGATTGATGTAGCGGTTATCCTCTACATTACCCGGTTTAGCTGAAGCTCTCTCTTTTTTCTGGGTTTTATTGTTTTTTGTCATAATTTCCCGGTTACTGTGTACGTTTTTGTATATGATTTATTTTGATCTGGGTTGTTCTGGGGTTGTTTATGCTGAAAGAAGCGTTTTTAGGGGTATTTTGGTTGACCCCCCCCCCCCCTCCCTTGTTGGTTTTCCTCTTTATGAGATTTTTAGGATAGTAATTTTTTATACACATATTTAGTTTTTTTTGGTGAATGTTTATTATTTGGGAGTTGTATTGTTTTTGGTGAAGGGTTGACTAATGGAGGAAGTTGTGGTAAAAAAGGTGGATTCGCAAGGACGTATATCCATTCCTGTTGAATGGAGGAAAAAATGGCGCTCCGATAAAGTGGTCTTGAGGTTAACCGAGAAAAACATTGAGTTAACCCCGATAGAGCCGATCTCTCCTTCATCCTTGTTTGATTCAATAGATGTCTCAGATGATGTTGATTTCACAGATCCTCATTCACTCAAGAAAGCTCTGTTGGAGAAGGAAAGTTGAGATTTATAGACTCCAACATCTTTCTGCACGCATTCCTTAAGCCTAGGCGAAAACTCACTCAGCAAGAGTCTATGATTAAGGAACAGTCGAAGACCATTCTTCAACGAGTTGAGCAAGGTGAAGCTGTCGCGTTGTCGGTTGTGCATCTCTCAGAAGTGGTAAATATATTGGAATCTGGACAGGGGCTGAGAGTGGCTCAGGGCTTCATCGCTTGGGTTATATCCAGTGAAAATATAGTGGTCTATCCTATCTCTGTTGAGGATTATGAGGTTGCCTTACCGTTATCAGAGGAATATGATGTCAGTCCGAATGATGCGTTAGCGGTTAACAAGATGAGATCAAACAATCTCGAAGAGATTTACAGCCACGATAAACATTTTGATAAAGTGGAAAATATCAAAAAAATCAGTTCATGAGAAAATTATGATGCACCCAGTTTTCGCATTATGATGAGTGCGACTGCTTTGCTGCACTCGATTATCTCGTCTATTGATGCGTTTTCGTCTTGTTTGTGTCCTCTGCTGTAGGCTCCTCCGACGCCGAAGTTGATGCACTTCATTCCGCCGTCAACGACCTGATAGTTCATGTCTGTGCTTGCGAGGGTGCCTGTGAAAGGCAGGTGTTTGCCTGTGGCTTCCTCTATGATGCTTTGGCAGCTCTGGGCGTAGGGGTCGTTTGCCTGTACGACGTAGCCTTCCCTGTAGTTGACCACGTCCAGTGTGTACTGGAGGTCTGGGTCTGTTGCTTTCACCGAGTCCAGTACTTGTTTGAACTCTGCGTATGTCTGATCAAAGGTCTCGCCGGGTACCATTCCTCTCAGCACTTCCTCGGTGCAGTGGTCGGGTACTGTGGCTCCTTGGACTCCGCCTTTGATGGTGCCGATGTTGAGCATGGCTGTGAGGTCTGTGATGCCGCGGCTGCGTAGGTCTTCTCCTAGGTCGATGCCTGGTACAGGTACGCGTCGTTTGAGGAGGGTGTTTTTCCAGTAGTCTGTGAGGGCTACGTTGAGTTTGCTCATTTTCTCGATGGCGTTTATTCCGAGGATGGGTACTTGTCCATGGTAGCTGACTCCCTGTGTGGTGAGTTGGAACCGTGTTCTGCCCATGGCTGCTAAGCCTATTCCTGAGAGCCCTCCGTCGACTTGGATGCCTATGTCGGCTTTGACTATGCCTTCTTTGATGAGGTAGCCTAGTCCTGCTACTCCGCCTATTTCCTCGTCGCAGTTGCCTGTGATGATGAGGTCTCCGCCTAGCTTGATGTCTTGGTTGTGGAGGGCTTCTGCTGCTAGGGTGAGGGCTGCTAGTTCGCCTTTGTCGTCTGCGACTCCTCTGCCCCAGATGTAGCCTCCGCCCCTGTCGTGGATTGATTTGTCGTATGGTGTGGTTTTGGTTACTTCTCCGCCCAGCGGGTCTCGTGTCCAGCCCTCTGTTTGGATTGCGGCGGTGTCTGTGTGGGCGCTGATGTGCATTGTTGGTGCTTTGCCTGTGCCTTTGAGGGTGGCGACCATGTTGGTTCTTGGTCCTTCTAAGCCCATGTGGGTGGCTCCTGATTGTTTGAGGTATTTTGGTGTGGCTGTGTGGAGGCTGGTTTGGTAGCCTAGGTTGTGGTATTTGTCTGCTAGTTGGTTGCAGAGTTTGTCGTAGTCGTGTCCTGGTGGTGTCTGTGTGTCGATCCTGATCATTTGTTGGAGGAATTTGATCATAGGGTCTCGGTTGGATTCAATATAGTTTAAGACCTGTTTCTCAAGACTGCTTAACATAAGTAAAAAGCGGTACAGGTATTATTAGAAAACTGCTAGAATTAATCCTCAGAAGAAGTAGAAGAAGAAGCCCCACCTTTCCGACCCCACACACCCACCCCACCACCAGCCCAGCAGCTGATGAAGCAGACACAGAGATTAGGAGAACGCCGGGGCCCTCATCGGAGATGGGGATTGGATAGGTGAGGTGAAGTGTGCCAAGAGGTAGTGTTTTATATTTTATATTGAAATGATGGTTCATAATGTACTCGGTGTATCAACAACAGTTTCGGATCTCAATTTTTAGATTAATGAATTTTGTCGGGTTTGCATTAAGTGATACTCAAGATAACAAAAAAATATTAGCTGAACATAGGGAGTACATGAGTACTTTTGAGATGCAGGAAATATATTATGAAGAAGGAGAAGAAAAAAGAAAAAACGTTCCTTTTTCTGAGAAAGAGCCTCTTATAAAAAGCATTGATGATCAGATAGTGGATCAAGAACATTATTTTGAATTTATTAAAAATCAGTCAATAATATTCTCCAAATCGTTATTTGACCAATACATCATGGATGTTCTACATTATATCTATAGTAAACATACTAAAATATTAAGTAAAAAACGTCCTAACGAACAAGCAAAATCATTAGAATACTCAGATATATTGGAGTATACAAACTATGATGATCTGATTCATCACATAATCGATAAAGAATTATATTATGTTGGTCAACTATCCTTTCCTAAGTTGATAAAGTACTTTGAAAAAGTGATGGGAACAAAGTTAACTCTTGATGAAGATTATGAAAAATCAATAATTATGATTTTTATTATTAGAAATTTAATAGTACATAATGGTGGCATTGCAGATGAGAAACTAATAGCGTGTTCTCACCATGATACATTTACATTAAATGAGCCAATTCAAATCAGTCACCAACGAATACTAAGTTATTTCATGGTAATCTTGCGTGTAGTTAGTGATATTGACAAACAGCTATACAGAAAATTCTTCCTTTCCTAATCTAGAATGGTTCAAGTAACACAAGTTTCATCCCAGAAACTCATTATTGAACGATTGACGTATCCTTATAGTGATTAATGAATTTTAGAAAGGTCACGTTTCACGGTGGTTTTATCCCCGAAACTCATGCTGTATTATTGAGAAATGTTAGTTACTCCATCCATCTCCTCAAAAATTATATAAACTTATATAATTCTATTTGTTCTCATTAATCGACACAGATGAAGGCTCACAGTCCAACCCTTGAAACCATCCTAATGGTAGAAAAGACGCTACTGGACATGAGCGAATACCCCACAAAAAAAGCCCTCAGAGAAGCCCTACCAAAACAAATAGAGTACCCCACATTCAACAAAATACTAGACTACCTTGAAGCATCAGGCAAAATAAGATACAACGGCAGATCAATAATCTACACAGGAATAAACAGTCCACAACTCAGAAACCTTGTAGACCGGGGGACCATCATAAGACGACGCTAATAACCAAACCTTCTCTCATATTCTCCATGATCCAGTACATCCAAAATCCACGAAAAGGTTTGATCGCCTTCAACTAGGATGGTGTATATACCCCTAAACCCACCTCTCAACTGGTATCTGTACAAGTTTTTGACATCATGCTTTGTCATATAATATTTAGGAATCCTATTTTTCTGTATCTTATTCCCCGACATCCAGTTTTCCATCAGGATATCGCTCATTTCGTCGATCATCCGCTTTAACTCGTCGCCTTCCCTCAGATTTTTATAAACCTCACTCAACTCTTCACACAAGCCAACGCCATCCGAGGGAACAGGGGGCATGACTTAAACTTACATATAGAAATAAATATTAAACTATCGAAAACGGAGAACACACAAATTGAAAGATAGAACAATCCTCATCCTCTGCTTCACAGGCATCTTCCTCTTCATAGGCGCAATCTACATCACAGACCACGTGAACACCACATCATACCATGATATCCTAGACCCAGCCCGCGCAACAATACTAGCTGACCTAGAGAAAAACGGCGTCGAGGTAATCCAAGGAAGACCAGAACTAGGCGGTATGACCCCCATGTCCACAGACTACTACAGAGTATTCAGGAGCAGATGCCTCTGGGAAAACGTTAGCTTGGTCTACCACACACAGAGCACAGGGTTATTCCCCGGAGCCACCTTCTACGTCGTAGTACCCCAATATCACCAAGTATGGGAATACGACATCCACATCACCGCCGATAAAATCCCGTGGACACCATTCTACAAATACACATGGACAAACCCAATCCCACCCGAATAGAACCCCACAACCAGCGATTAACAACAAATATGCTTGTTACATGAGACAAAACCAATTATCCGGTTTTCATAGCTTTTATTTCAGCGTAAGCTAGCTAATTGAGCTAAAAAAAACAGGTATATTAAACTGGTGCTAACCCGCTGGTATTTGCTGGCATTCCCAGCACCTCCACAATATTATTAAGCTT
>CAYUTB010000098.1:0-9394 GCA_964447425.1 uncultured Candidatus Bathyarchaeia archaeon | reverse complement strand
TAGGTGCGGGAGGAGGGACTCGAACCCTCGAAGTCCTTAGACACGAGATATCCTATCCCGAAGCATTCGGATCTTAAGTCTCGCCCCTTTGGCCAGCCTCGGGTACTCCCGCACACCGAAAACATTGCACACGAGTCCATTAAAAACTTACCTAACTAAAAACACCAAAGATAACTTAACAAAATAAAACCCCGAACCCCGGGCAAAAACAAAATACGATCAAAAGAAAAGCCTAGACAAGACGCCTGCTTCTCTGCAGATCCTTCCGGTTATTACTCAGCTTCCTAATCCTAGAAGTAGCTCCATAACCGCATGCAGCGCATGTCTTGTTCCTAAGATGATAGGCCCTGCGTCCACAGCGCCTGCACTTGATGTGTATTCGATTACCGTGATGAAGTGGTTGTTTACTTGGCATTACTAGTCACTCTACTCTGGTGGCGGACTTACCATGATTACGTTGTCGCCCCGGAGCACAATGTCACCGATCTCAGCCACATTCATAGGGTCTGAAACGTCCTCCGAGTCCTTCATGTATAGGTTTACGTGTTGGTCAAAACCCTCTAGGGTGCCCCTGAGTGTCTTGCCCCCTCTTAGTTTAATGAGCACTGTTTTTCCTACGCTGCGCTCAAGTACCCGTTCAATCATATCCGCCATTATTTGCACATTCCTTGTATACTGGGCTCTAATCGAATAACAAGTTCCCCCTATAAAAGTTTGGTTTTTTAAACACAGGATCCACCCACAATATTCTTAAACCATGAGAGTAAAAGAAGCTATAGAACAGCTTTTCACCCCCAGAGGATACTGAAAACAAGCTAAAGGGAAACATTTTTTAGTAGGGCTATAGCCTACTGTATAGCCTCTGCAGGGTTAGTATGGATTTTAATAGGTGAATATTGGTTAGATGAACGGATCAGAACCCGACATTAAGCCCCTTAGAATTCTAAATCCTAGCAGTATTATTAACAATCAAAACAGGATGAATTAAATTGCTTCTCTCAGAAAACGACCACTGGGATCTGATGAAGTCCTTCTTCAGCGAGGAGGGCCTCGTCAAGCAGCACCTAGACAGCTATAACGACTTCACTAGGAATACGCTGCAACAGATAATAGATGAGATCAGCGGCATCACAATCGAGGTGCCCAATCACGTATATGATATAAAATTCGGCGCAATCGAGATAGGAGACCCCCGAGTAGTCGAAGTAGACGGCACAGTACGTGAAGTCTACCCAAGAGAAGCCCGTATCCGGAACCTCACATACTCGGCGCCACTCTACCTCGAGATAGAGCTAGACGACGAGGGACGCGAGACATATGAACGCGTCAACATCGGCGACCTGCCGATAATGGTAAAGAGCAACCTATGCCTCCTGAGCCGCCACACCGAGGACGAGCTGGTGAAGCTCGGGGAAGACCCCAAGGAAGTCGGGGGATACTTCATCGTAAACGGCAGCGAACGTGTAATTGTCAGCCTCGAAGACCTCGCACCCAACAGGGTGCTGGTTGAGACAGATAACAGAGGCGCAAGACCCGTCTACAAGGGCAAAGTTTTCAGTACAACAGTAGGCTTCAGGGCTCGCATCGAGGCAAGCCTAAAAGCAAAGGGTGAGATGAGCGTCACCATCCCGGGGGTTCCGGTTCCAGTGCCACTGGTCGTACTCATGAGGGCACTAGGCGTCGAGACAGACCGAGAAGTAGCAGAGATGGTAAGCCTCAACCCCAATATACTCAACGAGCTGGAGCCAAGCTTCCGCGAGGCAGCCACTGTCCAGACACTAGAAGACGCTGTACTCTACATCGGAAACAGGGTCGCCTTCGGGCAGGTCAAGGAATTCAGACTCAAACGAGCCGAGACCATACTCGACAGAAACCTCCTCCCCCACATCGGCAGGGACCCCGAGGCCAGATTCGATAAAGCAGTGTTCCTTGGCGAGATGGCTTCAAGGATCATCGAGCTCAAGCTAGGGCAGCGACAGGAAGACGATAAAGACCACCTCAGAAACAAGAGGATCAAACTAGCCGGACCACTCCTTGCAGAGCTATTCAGGTCCGCCTTCTGGAGCCTCTACAGAGACATGAGGTACCAGTTCCGCAGGATGAGCACAAGGCGCAAAGGCGTACTCATCAGCGCAGCCGTCAGGCCCGGAATCATCACAAGCAGGATCCAGCACGCCTTAGCGACTGGAAACTGGAGAAGGGGCAGGGTCGGAATGACACAGCTCCTCGACAGAACCAACACATTATCAACACTCAGTCACCTCAGGAGGCTTCAGAGCCCTCTGAGCAGATCACAGCCTAACTTTGAGGCCCGTGACCTTCACAGCACACACTGGGGAAGGCTGTGTCCAAACGAGACCCCTGAGGGCGCCAACTGTGGACTGGTCAAAAACCTCGCGTTGATGAGCAGCGTCAGCGTCGGAACAGACGCCGAGAAGGTAAAACGCACCCTTGAATTCATGGGCGTGACTCGGAGCAAGGATGTAGATGAGCAGCTCAGACATACTGGTACAAAGATCTTCGTAGAAGGATACCTACTGGGCTACACAACATCACCCGACGTCCTCACAAACACCTTCCGCGAGATGCGCCGCAAAGGCGAGATCAGCGGAGAAGCAAACATCGTCTACTACCGCAACTATAACGAGATCTATGTCAACTGCGATGAGGGCAGGATCAGAAGACCACTCGTGGTTGTAGAGGATGGAAAATCCCTGCTCAAGCAACGCTACATACGCAACATCAGACAGGACAGGTGGGCATGGAGCGACCTAGTCCGAGAAGGAATAATCGAGTACATGGACAGCGACGAGGAAGAGAACACCTATATTGCAATTGATCAGGAAGCATTGACGCCAGATCACACACATATGGAGGTTTGTTCATACACGATCCTCGGCGTCGGGTCAGCGATCATCCCATACGCTGAGCACAACCAGTCTCCACGTAACACATACCAGGCCGCCATGGCGAAGCAAGCACCAGGCGTCTATGTACTAAACTATAATGATAGGACAGACACCCGTGGACACCTGCTGCACTACCCACAGAAACCACTGGTATCGACAAAGCCCATGGATGTCATCGGATACAATGAGCGCCCAGCGGGGCAGAACTTCGTCATAGCCATCCTCAGCAGCATCGGCTACAACATGGAGGACGCTATCATATTCAACAAGAGCGCGGTCCAGCGTGGACTGGGCAACAGCAGCTTCTACAGGATCTACAAAGCCGATTGCAAACAATACCTCGGCGGAAGCAAAGACAGGCTAACCATCCCCGAGGCAGGCATCAGGGGATATCACGGAGCAGACTCATACAGGCAGCTTGAATCCGACGGTATCATCGCCAACGAAGCAGAGGTAAAAGGCGGAGACATACTAATCGGAAAGACAAGCCCACCCAGATTCATGGAGGAGTACCGTGGCTTGGAGGTCAGAGGACCACAGCTACGTGACACCAGCGTCGGCGTCAGACCCAACGAGGTAGGCGTCGTAGACAGCATTTTCATCACCAAGGACATCGAGGGCAGTCAGCTAGTCAAGATAAAGGTCAGGAGCAACAGGATACCGGAGCTGGGAGACAAATTCGTCTCAAGACACGGTCAGAAGGGCGTAATCGGCATGCTGGTCCCACAGGAGGACATGCCCTTTAGCACCAGCGGCGTAACGCCTGACATCATCATGAACCCCCACGCATACCCCAGCAGGATGACTGTAGGACAGTTCATCGAAGCCATAGGCGGAAAAGCAGCTGCCATAAGGGGAGAGATCGTAGACGGTACACCCTTCGCAAACGAGGAGCCCAAGACACTGCAGCAGCATATAATCGACTTCGGCCTCCAGCCGGGTGGCCGAGAAATCCTCTACGATGGTATGAGCGGTAAAAAGTTCGAGGCCGAGATATTCTTGGGAGTAGCCTTCTACCAAAAGCTCCACCACATGGTCGTAGACAAGATTCACGCCCGTGCTCGTGGACAGGTCCAGATGCTCACAAGGCAGCCTACAGAGGGACGTGCCCGTGGCGGTGGACTCAGGTTCGGAGAGATGGAGCGAGACTGCCTCGTAGGACACGGCGCAGCCATGCTCCTCAAGGACAGGCTCCTGGAGGAGTCAGACGCTTACACTATCTATGTCTGTGAGCGCTGTGGAAGACAGGGCTACTACGACATCAGGCAACGCAAGTACACATGCCCAACATGTGAGACCAAGAGCGACATCGAGCCAGTCACCGTAAGCTACGCGTTCAAGCTGCTTCTGCAGGAGATGCAGAGCCTATGCCTATCGCCAAGCCTAGTGCTGGCCAAGGAGGTCTAGTAAATGAGTAAAGTTATCGACGCAATCAAATTCGGTCTACTACCACCAGACGAGATCAGACGCCTCAGCGTAGTGGAGATCGGGACAAGCGACACATACGATGAGGACGGAGCACCCATCGCAGGAGGACTCATGGACCAGCGGCTCGGAACACTTGAGCCCCGTCAGCGGTGCCGCACATGTGGAAACATCGCCATCAACTGCCCAGGCCACTTCGGCCACATCGAGCTATCAGTACCAGTAGTGCACGTAGAGTTTGCGAAACCCATCTACAAGGTGCTATCCGCCACATGCAGAGGCTGCGGAAGCATACTGCTGGATGAAGACACAAAGGCGAAGCTCGCTGAGCAGCGCCGAGTCGACATAGAGATGTTCGGCAAGGTAAGCGACGAGACAGCGGCCGAGATCATGAAGCAGGCGAAAAAATACAAGCGCCACAAGGAGTGCCCATACTGTGGCATGGTCCAAACCGTGGTCAAGTTCAATAAACCCACCAGCTTCATGGAAGTAGAAAAAGAGGAGTTCTTCGACGAGGATGTTGAAGCAGAGGAGGATGTAACACGCAGACTCACACCCAACATGATCAGGGAGTGGTTTGAGCGTATCCCCGACGACGACCTCGCCATGCTGGATTACAACCCGGAGGTCGCTAGACCCGAGTGGATGGTATTACAGGTAATGCCTGTGCCACCGGTAGACGTCAGGCCAAGCATCATACTAGAGTCCGGTATCAGGGCGGAGGACGACCTCACCCACAAGCTCGTAGACATCATCAGGATCAATCAACGACTCAGGGAGAACATCGACGCAGGTGCACCGACCCTCATCATCGAGGACCTCTCAGAGCTACTCCAGTATCACGTTACAACATACTTCAACAACGAGGTAAGCGGCATTCCACCGGCGCGCCACCGCAGCGGCAGGACCCTAAAATCTCTCGCACAGAGGCTTAAAGGCAAAGAGGGAAGGTTCAGGGGGAACCTCAGCGGGAAACGTGTCGACTTCAGTGCTCGTACAGTAATCAGCCCTGACCCCAACCTTGACATCAATCAAGTGGGTGTCCCGGTGCATATAGCAACAAAGCTTACCGTGCCAGATGTGGTTACCGAGAGAAACATTAACGAGATCAAGAAACTGGTCATCAACGGCCCATATACCCACCCAGGTGCACTTTATGTCATCAGGCCAGACCAGAAACGTATCAGGCTGGAGTTCGTGCAGGATAGAACTGTCATCAGCGAGACTATTGAGCCCGGCTTTATTATTGAGCGTCACCTGAAAGACGGAGACATCGCGTTGTTCAACAGACAGCCCAGCCTCCACAGGATGAGCATCATGGCCCACAGGGTCAAGGTGTTGCCTTACAAGACCTTCAGGATGCATCTCACTGTCTGTCCACCCTATAACGCTGACTTTGACGGGGACGAGATGAACCTCCACATTCCGCAGAGCAAGGAGGCACAGACAGAGGCACGTATGCTGATGCAGGTACAGGACCAGATCCTGAGTCCAAGGTATGGGGCGCCTATCATCGGAGCAGGCAAGGACTACATCAGCGGAGCATATCTACTCACGAGAAAGGAGACCATGCTCAAGGCCAACGAGGTTGGACAATTACTGAGCTACATCGGGTCCATAGGTGAGATTCCTAAGCCAACGGTCATAGACCCGGAGCCTCTCTGGAGCGGAAAAAGCATATTCAGCATCTTCCTACCCAAGGACTTTAGCTTCGTTACTAAGGCAAACATCTGCATGCACTGCTCTGAGTGTAAGTTTGAGGCATGCGAGCATGAAGCCTATGTAATGATCAGGAACGGTGAGCTCAAGACCGGTATCATCGACAGGAACAGCATCGGCGCAGAGCGCCCCGACACAATCTTCCACAGGGTCATCAAGGACTATGGAACAGATGCAGGGCACGATTTCCTCAACGGCGTAAGCAGACTAATCAACGGATTCCTGACCATAACCGGGTTCACCTACAGCTACGACGAGCTGAGCCTTCAGGAGAAAGAGGTCAAGGACATCAATAAGGTCATGAGAACCATGGAGAAGAGCGTCTCCAAACTCACCGAGGAATACGAGACCGACATACTAGAACGACTCCCAGGTCAGACAATGCAGGAGAGCTTTGAGATCAAGGTAATGAATGAGTTAGCCAAGGCTCGTGACGCTGCTGGTGAGATAGTACAGAATGGACTGCCATTGGAGAACAGCGGCATCATCATGACCCGTAGCGGAGCCCGTGGAAGCAGCCTTAACATCGGTCAGATGATGGGCAGCGTTGGGCAGCAGTCAATTAGGGGTAAGCGTATCATGAGAGGCTACGAGGACCGTACCCTCCCCCACTTCCGGGAGAATGATGCGACTCCAATCGCCAGGGGGTTCGTCTATAACTGTTACAGGGATGGCTTGACTCCGCTGGAGTTCTTCTTCCACGCGATGGGTGGTCGAGAGGGGCTGGTAGACACTGCCGTGCGTACTCAGCAGAGCGGTTACATGCAGCGCAGGCTCATTAACGCCTTAGAGCATCTCCGCGTCGAGTATGATGGCACAGTCAGGAACAGCGTCGGAGACATCATACAGTTCATCTATGGTGAAGACGGCATCGACCCAAGCAAATCAGACCACGGTGTAGCTGTAAACGTAGCACTTCTAACAAACAGAACCATGATTAACATGGAGACTGGCGAGAAGGCCACCGACAAATTTATCGAAGAAAGAATAGCGAACATCCACGTCGAGTTACCGCCACTCCTCAAAGATGAGATGAGGAAACGACTAGTCGAGTCAGAGCTCACCGAGCAGGGAGTAACCGATGTTATCACAGCTGTACTCAGAAACTATGACTATAGCTTGGTGGAGCCCGGTGAGGCAGTAGGTATCTTGGCCGCCCAATCTATCGGTGAGCCAGGTACCCAGATGACCCTCAGAACGTTCCACTACGCTGGTGTAGCTGAGCTAAACGTAACCCTTGGGCTTCCACGTCTCATCGAGATCGTTGATGCCCGTAAGAGTCCGTCGACGCCCGTTATGGACATCTATCTGGATGAGAAGCATTGTAAATCCGAGAAAAAGGCTCGTGAGGTCGCCCAGAAACTAACCCATACAACGATAGACGATGTAATTGACAGCATAAATGTGGACCTCAGGAACGAAGCCGTACGGATAACCCTTGACCCACGGCGTATGGAGACCCTCGGCGTATCTGTAAAGGAAGTCGAGTCGGTCTTCCCCTATAGCTACAGTAACCCAGATGAAAATGTGTATCTCGTAGCGCTAGAGGAGGAGAAGACACATGACCCAGAGCCCATCATAAAGAACGTCACCGAGGCACGCATCAAGGGCATCGAGGAGATCAAGAGGGTTCTTACCACCATCGAGGACGGTGAGTGGCTCATCAGAACAGACGGAAGCAACCTAGAGGGTGTTCTAAGGATCGAGGGAATCGACCCAAGCAGAACAACCACTAACAACATACACGAGATCGCCGAGATATTCGGTATCGAGGCGGCTCGTAACGCCCTGATCAAGGAGGCACATGCGGTGCTAACTGAGCAGGGACTGGACGTAGATATACGTCACGTAATGCTGGTCTCAGATATAATGACCAAGACCGGCGAAGTGCAGCAGATCGGACGCCACGGTATCAGCGGAGAGAAATCAAGTGTGCTGGCTAGGGCAGCTTTCGAGTTGACGATACAGCACCTTGTAGACGCCGCGATCAAGGGAGAGATCGATCCACTTAAAGGGGTCATTGAAAACATAATCGTCGGACAGTCAATGCCACTGGGAACGGGAAGCGTTGAGTTGTTCATGACACAAAGAGGAAAAAGCGATGAGTAGCAGAGATCAACAGCTGAGACTCGCTCTCTCCACTGGAAGAGTCCAACTGGGCTCCAAACAGGCGGTTAGAGAGCTCAGAAGAGGCCGGGCAAAGATGGCTATACTAAGTAGCAACTGCCCAAAAGAGATGAAAGAAGCCATAGAGAACTATGGTAAACTTGGAGAAATACCGATCTGGAACCATGAAAAGGACAGCGTGGACCTTGGAATGTTATGTGGAAAACCTTATCCCGTATCATCCATCGTCATTAACGACCCTGGCGACTCGAAGATTCTTGACATCGTGAAGGAAGAAGGATAGAATGCTAGATAACGTAAAGATCACAGAGAACGAGATGAAGTACATTCAGCTCCTGCAGAACATGACAGGAGCCACTATAGTGGACTGCATCGTAGACGACGAAAACGACACCATCATTTTCACAGTCAAGAAGGGAGAGGTCGGCTTAGCCGTTGGGAAGGGCGGGGAAAAGATTAAACGATTCCGCAACATGACCAACAAGCAGGTCGAGATCTATGAGTATATGCCTGAGGCAGACAAGTTCATCAAGAACGCTTTGAAGCCAGCCAAGGTCAAGGATATCCGCCTTGTTGACCGTATGGAGGGCAAGAAGATCGCAATGGTGAACGTGGACCCCAAGGACAAGGGCATCGCCATAGGCAAGAACGGCGCCAACATAAAGAAGATCAGGTTCCTCGCTGAACGGTATTTCCAGCTCGACACAGTTGTAATAAACTAGACGCGTAGGCGTCTTTTCCCTATTTTTCTATAATATTTTTCCAATTATCCAGTAGATTGTCCCAGTTAGGTTGATGTAACCATGGCTGAGTGTGGATATCCATGTGTTTGTACGCTGCTTCGCCCACCCCACAGCCAAGCCGAAAACAAATAGGAATAGCAGCCGGGTCAAAACCAAGTCAACCACTGCGTGTTTGACAGAGAAAAGTATGCTAGTAACTGTGATAGCAACCCACGGGGATGTATGGTAGCTGAGTTTAGTCTGTATCACTCCTCGCCAGAGGAACTCCTCCGCCACCGGCACCCATAAGCCGTTGACTAGGATGAAGATGATGCTTGTGGCTATTTTGGAGTATTCAGGGTACATCGGAGCGTTTACGTAGACGGGTTTTCCTAGATGGTTTTCGAGGCTGGAGATGAATGCTGGGTTATAGTTTATGCCTGAGAACAAGAGAAGGTCAAGGCGGTTGACCACCTGAATCCCCAAGACAAT
>CAYUTB010000097.1:0-9419 GCA_964447425.1 uncultured Candidatus Bathyarchaeia archaeon | reverse complement strand
CCCCCCTCCCCCTATTAGCGACTATTCTAAGTGGAGTATGCCGTTGTACTTGCGGGGGTCTACGTCTGATTTCTGCAGTAGCCCCAGCTGTTTCTCCATCTTCTTTGTGTTCTCCCTGATGATGTTAATCATATCCATACTGAGCTCACCTTTCCTCTCAGCGATATACGTCGCCTGATTAATGAGAATAATCTGGTTCCTTATCTCCTGCTCAGCCAACCAGACACCCTCCTTAACCCTTTTCTGCTCCTCCAGATGCTGCTCAAACTTCATCCGCTCCTGCTCACGGACAAAGTAAACAATCATGAAGACACTGAATAGCATCGTCGCGAAGATGATCTTATCCAGATTATAGTTATCGAGGAAATTGATTAGACTCGGAGCGTCGAAGACCTCAAAGACACTGGTAGCCACGAAAATAGCCATCGAGACTACATAGCCAATGTATATGATCCTGTACTTATGGATGGTCTCAGCGATAGGTGGGAGAGACTGTGTAAACGCCCTTATTGGCGATTGTATATCCTTTAGCCCCATTGTGATCACTGAGAACCTCAACCACTGTGCTCATTTATGCAACTGCGTGTAGCCATAGACTACTCACATAAACAACGTGAAACATTTTCACTGGAATAATTTACTCAAAAATCACAGTCCATATCCAGACCCGAACAGTTGGGGCGTTCAAGAATCCCCTCTAGCCTCAGACAAGAGCCTCACCTATTGCATCTATCAGGCTTTTGGCTATACCCGAGCCTATGATATCTCCCGAGGACTCACGAATCAGTCCATAGAAGATGCCGACGGTGAACGCGAACAGTGTCCAGCTCCAAGAGATCGCGTAGACCCCCCTCCACGGCTTTATAGTGCGCAGACCCCTGCCGAGCCCAAAGAGAAGGGATGAGACCAGTAACCCGGGTCCAAAGCTGACCTTTCCTATTCTCCAGTTTGTCCCATATTCGAGGTTGATGCTAGACTGAAGATACCCCCTGTAAAAGAACTCCTCGGCGAAGCCACCGATGAGTATGTTCCACATAAACCCCTTCAGCAGACCCGTTGTTAATTCACCGTAGAGAAACCTGAGTACCAGAGGAGAAACCAACAATAAGCCGATAAGAACCAGTCTCCTGTTACCCGCTGGATTAACTTCTTTTCTAGTAATCATCAGGAAGCAGAACAAGAGTATTACAACGCCAAGCAGACCAGCCAACTCCATGCTCTCCGTGTAACTGACCCCCCAAGCGAGGATGAATGATAGAAGATATTGAGGTATGATGAAGAAAACCAAACCCCTGAACCCATAGTTAACGCTCTTCCTCCAATGTTCTCCCGTTACCCCCATCTCACTAAACTCGTACCGCCTGAAGATGATCATAAAGACACCAAACGCAACCATCAGCGCCCCAGTGAAGTAACTGCCACCCAACGCATTATTCTCCCAGCGGGCAAGGTTCCTGATCCCCTCCGGGAACAACAATATAATTTGTAGCGCCGAGAAGACCAGCACCGCCTCGGCTATTGATCTGCCTTTCATCGAAAATACCTGCGCTTTTGGGCATAAAAAACTGGTTGCCAAACCCTTAAACAATGCCAGATAGTGGTTGAGTTTATGTTCGACGGCGTGAGGCGAGCCTATGATCTCCAGATCCTCTACGTGATGAAGGTAATCGAGCAGCTGGGCACAGACAAGGCGCTGGAGCTTCTGGAGGAGGCGAGCAAGCGTCAGGGCGTAATAATCGCACGGGAGATGCGGAGAAAACTCCCAAAAGACCTATCAAGTCTTCAGATAGGTGCAGAGGTCTACAGGCGCTTCATGGAGGACGCTGGAGCCGAGATCAAGGTACATAAACAGGATGAACACAGCGTCACATTCCTCATAAACCGTTGTCCCTTCTTCGAGGCTTTTCTCGATGTAGGGGTTGACTGCGGCATGTTCCTCAACGGCTTATGCACTCACCTGACACTGCCAAGTATTCAGGCGACTCTCAACGAGTTCGACCAAAAACTCAGGGTAGAACCTGTACTCACACGTGAATCCGCCGAGGAGTTCTGCCTAGAGCGCGTCTACATCACCGAGTAATCGTTTATACTCGATGAAAGCCCACAATATGCATGGTCAAAGTTTTTGACACCGATGTGCTTGTAATCGGCAGCGGTGGAGCAGGGCTCAGGGCAGCCATAGAGGCAGACGCCAAAGGAGCCAAGGTGATAATCGTATCAAAGTCAGCCACAGGCATGAAGACAGCTAGCGTAGTAACCAACGGCTGGTTCAGGGCAGCAGTGGGTGGGGTAACCAAGGAAGAGCACTTCAAGGCAACCATGGATGGCGGTAAGGGGCTCAACGATCCAGAGCTCGTCAAGATACTTGTAGAGGAAGGTCCTACGCGTGTGCATGAACTGGAAAAATACGGGATGGCGCTACAGACCCATAAAGGCATGATCAGCTGCGGTGATAACCCGTTGACGCGTGGATTAGGCTTCATCCAGCCCATGGTGGACTACCTCAAGACGCAGGGCGTAACGTTGGTGGATGACTGCATAATCACCAAACTCATCATCCACGATAACAGAGTCATCGGCGCAGCAGGGTACAGGGATGAACCAGTCATCTTCAACGCCAAAGCAACAATACTCGCCACCGGCGGATCAGGCGCACTGTATCCACGCTCGGATTGCCCCGTAACACTCACAGGCGACGGCTACGCACTTGCCTATGATGCAGGCGCGGTGCTCAGGGACATGGAGTTTGTTCAGTTCCTTCCCGGTGGATTAGCCGAGGAAGGCCAACCCATGATACCAATCTATGGGCCACTCATTGAGGAGGGGCTCATCATGAACACCGATGGGGAAGACTTAGTCATCAAACATAATATTACAGCTAGACCCCTTGCTTTGATGAGCCGTGATTTGCTCTCACGGGCTATGATGAGGGAGGTCTGGGATGGAAAAGGAGTGGATGGAGCCATACTCATAGATGCAACCAAGATAATCGAGGAGAAGGGCTATGGGATATTTGAGAACCCAGCCCACAGACGAGTCATGGAGAAAATCAAGACAGCCGAGAGACCCATCAAAGTAGCGCCGCTCTGCCACTTCGTCATGTCTGGGCTCCAGATCACCCCTAACTGCGAGACCAACCTTGAAGGACTGTACGCTGCAGGCGAGGTAACAGGAGGCATCCACGGAGCCAACAGGATAGGCGGAAACGCCATGACCGAGATCATCGTCTTTGGGGCACGAGCCGGTGCATCAGCCGCAGAATACGCCTCTGGGGCTTCGCGGCTCGACTCCACGATGCTGGCTCAATACGAGATAGCGCGTCTTGAGGCTAAACAAGGTGAAGCCGATCATGTGAATGTACTGGGTAGGCTCAGGAAGATCATGTGGAGCCACGTTGGAGTGGTGCGCAGCGGCGAAAAACTCCGCGAAGCAATCGAGATGTTCAGCATCCTCGGAGATGAGGCGCGGAAGCAGAAAGCCCAGACCCCACATGAAATAAAGCAGATACTTGAAGCCGAGATGGCTATAACAGCAGCGATGTTAACCGCCACCGCAGCCTTTGAACGCATGGAGAGCAGAGGAACTCACTTCAGGCTTGATTTCCCCGAGAGCAGCCCCAACTGGGCGTCTCCACTCAAACTCCAGAAGACCCCCGATGGCCCAGCGGTGTTTCCCTAAGGGACACCGTTTAAAACCAGAAACAACTCTACTTTTGTTATGGTTATTCGCGTTCAGTCAGATGTCTTGATAGTAGGCACCGGTGGAGCCGGGCTCAGAGCAGCCATTGAGGCCCATGAGAAAGGCGCCAAGGTCGTCATAGTATCAAAGGCACCTGCAGGATACAACAACTGTACAATTGTCGCCGGGAACGGATACCTCGCAGCCCTCGGAGGCATGAGCATTGAAGAACATAGGGAAAGGACCCTGAGCACCGGGAAGGGCTTGAATGACCCAGCCCTAGTGGAGGTGCTGGTGAATGAGGGCGCCGAGCGGGTGCTTGAGCTTGAGAGATTCGGCTGCGTGGTAAACGTTCACAGGGGAGGCATCAGAGTCGGTGGTCCAGAATCCAAGCTCGGTCAGGGAATCACCCTACCAATGGTCCAGTACATCAGAAAACTAGGTATCGAGATCATCGAAAACGTAATCCTAACAAAACTACTCAAAAAAGACGGCGCAGTAGTAGGCGCAGTAGGCTACAGCAGCCGAGAAGAACAACCCGTTATCTTCCAGACAAAAGCCGTGCTACTGGCATCCGGTGGCGCAGGGGGTTTATTCAAGAGAACCGACTGCCCTCAGCGGACCACTGGCGATGGCTACAGTTTAGCGTTCCAAGCGGGTGCGAGGCTCAGGGACATGGAGTTCTGCCAATTCTTCCCACTCGCATTGGCTGAGCCGGATCACCCTTCTCTCCTCGTTGACGGAAAAGTAGTCTGGGAAGGCAAGATACTCAACGCCAACGGTGAAGATATCCCGGCCAAGCACCATGTTACTGAGCGCCCATACATCGCCAAGAGCCGAGACCTCCTATCACGCGCAATGATGCGTGAAGTACATGACGGCGCAGGCGTAGAGGGCGCAGTACTACTGGACGCCCGAGAGGTAGTCAAGAACGGAAAACCCGGAGACTTCTACGGGATGGGTAGCTACGAGTACTATGTCGAGAAGCTGAGAGCCCACGAGCGCCCCATCAGGATAGCCCCCCTCAGCCACTTCACCATGGGAGGCATAGTCGCTAACACATACGGCGAGACCGATGTACCCGGCTTGTTCGCTGCAGGTGAGGTTGTGGGTGGAGTCCATGGCGCAAACAGGCATGGTGGAAACGCCTTGACCGATGTCACGGTCTTCAGCGTCAGGACAGCCAAGAAGGCTGTGGAGTACGCGGAGTCCAGGGCGTTGGTTGATGTAGATGAGCTGGCTGAGTCTGAGATTGAACGATACAAGAGATTAGCTTCACGGGACACGGGGTTCACTCCACCCACCCTCATGAATCTGGTGAGGGAGAACATGTGGGAGAACGTGGGGGTAATCAGGGACAGCTACACTCTCGTAGACGCATACCAGAAGCTGAGTGAGCTAAGAGATTCTACTCGTAGCCTGCTCGCCAAGCCGGGAAAACAGTTGCTGAACGCGTTGGAGCTCATCATGGCGCTGGATGTCTGCGAGTATATCACCCGCGCAGCCATGGAGCGCCGTGAGAGCAGGGGCGCACATTTCAGACTGGATCACCCCACTGAGGATCCAGCGTGGAGAAAGACCATAATCCTATCCAAAAAAGACGGAGCCATCCAGGTAGGCTACGCTGCCATCGGTGAAGCCTTTGAGCAAACTTGCTGATAGGATCATAGAGGAAGCAGCGAGGAGAGGAGACCCCAAGCGCAGGGATGACCTCCTCCGATACTTCAAGGAACCCATAGAAACCTATGGGTTGAGCCAGACTCAAAACAAGGAACTGGCGCAACTCTTCTATCCTGAGGTTAAAGGAGACCTTCCGGCTGCGCTCGCATTAACCGAGGAGTTACTGGCTACTGGAAACATGGATGTTGCGTCGGTGGGTCTCAAGATACTGGACAGGTTCAGGAGCAAGCTTGGGGCTGAGCATTTCCCGTTGTTCGATAAATGGGTTGAGTACCTGAATAACTGGGCGACCACAGACCATTTCACAGCACATCATATCAGCGAGTGTATCCGGGATAACCCTCAGCTCATCGAGCAGCTGATAACATGGACTGGTTCAGAGAACCGATGGAGGAGAAGAGCCTCTGCTGTTACCCTTGTTACCATCGCGAGAAAAGGTATGATGCTTGAAGAAGCGCTCCGATTAGCGGACCAATTGATGATGGACGAAGATGATATGGTTCAGAAGGGCGTCGGGTGGGTGCTCAAAGAAGCATCAAGACATCACCCATATGAGATCCACGAGTACCTCCAACGGTGGAAGCCTAAATCCCCCGCCCTGATACTGCGCTACGCATCAGAGAAGCTCCCAGAAGAGCTCCGAGTACTCAAGACCAGGTAAATCTTTCTACCCTATCAGAAATCCATAATCGCTTTAATTCACATTAAAACCTGAAGAATGGAGAATGACATGGTGTTAACAGTTAACGATGTTATGACTGAGAGAGTAATCACAACAAGCGTTAACGAATCCGTGAAGAATGCTGCGAGGGCGATGGCAAAATTCGGGATCAGTAGCCTGCTGGTCTTCTCTGAAGAGGGTTTGAAGGGCATACTCACAGAGAGGGATATCATAACGAGGGTCGTATGCGCGGGTCTGGACCCCTCCGAGGTCCCTGTCTGTGATGTTATGTCCGAACCCGTCATAGTAGTTTCTCCAGAAACCCCTCTTGAGGAGGCGGTTGAGCTTATGCTTGTGCACGAGATCAAAAAGCTACCAGTTCTGGAACAGAATGAAAAAGATTACAATGTATGCGGCATCCTCAGCCTCATAGATATCGCAAGGCTCCACCCAGATCTCGTGAACACCATGAAAGCCATGGTGGAGGTTGATATGGTTGGCCCTGAAGCGGGTTTCTATGTCTCCTAGTAGAAAGTGAGGATATCCTCATCCATGGGAACATGATTGAGGCTCACCTTCTGCCCACCGAACTTGACGCTTTTACCCCATATACGGGTAAACCTAAGACCCTTCTTCAAGTTACGATGTATCTTGTCGGCGATATCCCCTATGCTACTACCGTTTCTGATTATCAGGGGCTCCTCGAAGTCGGGTTTCTCACCCTTTGGACGCATATAGATCCTGATGAGGTCCAGTTTCTCGAATAATTTTTCTTTTAATTCTTCGAGGTTAACATCCGTGTCCGCGCTGATAGGTAGGAAGTCATAGTCGAGGGTCTTTTTGAGCTCATCAATGTAGCTTTCATCCACCATATCGATCTTGTTCAGCACTGTCAGTGTCGGGATATAGATAGTGTTCTTTAGAAGCACATCCACGAACTTGTCATAGCCAACATCCTCGCGCACCACAACTCTGCTGTTATGGTACCGGTACTCGCGGAGAATCTGCATCATACCATCCTTATCCATCTCAGTCATACCCACCATGTCTGTGATGACGATCCCCCCAGAGCCACGTTTCTCGATATTAATTCTCGGAGATTCCTCGTCTGGCCTGATGCCGATGTTCCTGATCTCGTTCAGCAAGACCTCCCGTACTACTGGGTTAAAGACATCCACGAGTACAATAAGCAGATCAGCGCTCCGCGTAACGCTTAGAATCCTCTTTCCCAGCCCTTTTCCCTCACTAGCTCCCTTGATGATGCCTGGAATATCCAGTATCTGTATCTTTGCCCCCCTGTAATTCATGATGCCTGGAATAACCGTGAGTGTTGTGAAATCATAGGCAGCTACCTTACTCTTACTGTTTGTGAGGTGGTTCAAGAGTGTGCTCTTGCCTACGCTTGGAAAGCCAAGGAGAACAATCGTCGCGTCTCCATCCTTACGAACAGTATAACCCTCTCCAACTTTACCTCTACCGCGCTCGATGCGTTCTCGATCCTGTTCTTTGAGGCGGGCGATCCTAGCTCTGAGTACCCCTAGATGCCTGTTGGTCGCCTTATTGACCTGGGTTCGAGCCATCTCATCCTCGATGCCCTTGATCTTTTCCTGGATACTCATAGTAACAATGCACACTGAGGCTCATCAGAAAAACCTATCCCTTTTCTCAAGGCTTTAATGCCCAGAAACCCAAATGGTGTAGATGTTTTATGAGGCTCAACAAGGTTTCGGACAAGGTTTACGCTAACTGGGATGGTGAGACCGGTGGAAACGTGGGCGTTATCGAGTTAGATGACCGTGCTCTTGTGGTGGACGCCCAGTACCCGGGTTCAGCACGCAAATTCCGGGAAGCCATACCCCGGGTAACTGAAAAACCACTGACTCATCTTCTTCTTACACACGTCCATGGTGATCACATATTTGGCAACATGATCTTCAAGGACCTTGAGATCGTAAGCCACAGAAGGCTATTTGAGAAGATGGAAAACAGCCTCAGAAACGAGTGGGCACCCGGTAGCCTTGAGAAGATGCTTGAGACCTACCGGAAGGACGCCCCTGAGCGCTGGTGGCTCTTCGAGGGGCTTGAGATCGTATTGCCCAAGACCACATTCACTGATAGGTGGGAGCTGGATGGGGTAGAGTTCCTATATATGCCGGGTCACACCGACTGCTGCAGCGTCGTCTATGTACCCAGTGACAAGCTGCTTTTTGCGGGTGATCTTCTCTTCGTAAACCGGTTCCCTTGGGCAGGTGATCCAACGGCTAACCCTGATAGGTGGATCGAGTCATTCCAGAAGATCCTCCTCATGGATATTGAGAAGATAATCCCGGGTCATGGACCAGTCTGCGATAAGGCTGAGGTTGAGAAGCAGCTCAAATGGATGAAGGAACTCAGGTGGATAATGAAGGGCTTGATCGAGGAAGGCGCAACAGAGGAGGAGGCTGTCTCCTACCCGTACCGTGAGCTGTACCCCACTGATCGCCCTGAGTGGCAGAAGCGGAGCCTCGCTCGCTGGTATAAGGTCTGGAAGGGTTAGTCAGTCTTTCTTACTGGGCTTCTCTTCCCGGTCATCTTATCGACTTTTATCTCGATGAGCCAGAGGTGTCCAAACTTCTCCATCAACTCGGGGGTTATCAGTTTCCCCTTACCGAAACTGTACTTGTCACTGATGATCCGAAGCGCGTTAAGCCGCTCCTCACTGGACTCGATTATCCGCGCCTTACCATAGGCTATTGCGCTCTTGTATTCCCAGTTGAAGTCGCATGGATTCTCACCTGTGATCATCTCTCCGCTGTCTACCTCAAAGCATACCCGTGGATTCTTCTGGATGTCCCGAATCTTTTTCCCATCCTTGTGGGTGTGGAGAAATATCTTGCCGCTGATGTAGGCAAAGTTCATGGGTACAATGTATGGCTCACCATCTACAGCTGTGCCCAGTCTACCTACCTCGTTCTGTCTGAAGATCTCCTCGATAACCACCTTATCTGTGATCTCCTTTTCCTTGCGCCGCATATTTGACATAGCTAAACCACCATGCGTCTCTGCTTTATCAGTTTCCACCTACACCTCCCGATGCAATGTTTTATTTCTCATGTATCGCTCAATACTTGATTCAAATGAGCGAGGAAGAGAAAACCTTCAAAGTATCCTTGAAACGCGAGAAAGACTTCGTCTTCAAAGTAGACTTCGGTATACCCGGTGTAGAGACACTGACTATGGATGAACCAGCTCCAATAGGCAGCGACACAGGTCCAAACGCGTCCATGGTACTAGCCGCAGCAATGGGCAACTGCCTCACAGCCAGCCTCATGTTCTGCCTCCAGAAAGCCAGAGCCGAGATCGGTGAAATCGAGACAAAGGTCGAGGGAAAGATGAGACGCAACGAGAAGGGGCGGTGGAG
>CAYUTB010000096.1:0-9564 GCA_964447425.1 uncultured Candidatus Bathyarchaeia archaeon | reverse complement strand
AGCACTGTGTCAACTGCTTTATCGATCCCTGTCCAAGCGTCTTTGAGTCGCTGGTCCTTGTTTTTGTCTCCAAGCCAGTTGAGCATCATACCCACCGAGAGAAACATGGAGGTGGGGTTGGATATGCCTCTCCCAGCGATATCAGGTGCCGTCCCGTGCGTGGGCTCTGCAAAACAGTAATCATCACCTGCATTGATGCTACCGGCTAAGCCCATGCTTCCCTGCAGTGCTCCGCTCATGTCGCTCATGATGTCACCGTACTGGTTGGGCATCACCACAACATCGTAGTGCTCTGGACGCATTATAGCCCAGTAACTCCACGCATCGATCCAAGCATACTCGGTCTCCACCTCGGGATAACTTGGCTCAAGCTCTTCAGCGATCGCCTTGAACAACGCATCCCCCTGACAGATACCCCACTTAGCCGCAACGGTGAGGCGGGATTTTCCATCGGATGGAGCCCCCTTCATGCCTTTGTAGTCTCCGCTGAGGGCTAGCTCGTATCCCCTGCGGATGATGCGTTCACAGCCTTTGCGGGTCTGGACGTAGTTGTCTATAGCCATCTCGGTTACACCGGCTCTGCTCAGCTTGCCCCCCATCTTGACATACATGTGCTCGGTGTTCTCTCTCAACACGAGGTAGTCGATGTCCCCGGGTTCCTTTCCCTTCAGGACTCCTTCTACTCCTTCCCTGAGCCTGCATGGTCTGATGTTGGCGTAGAGGTCCTGATCGAGGCGCTGGTTAATGGGTAGGTATGCTCCGGGTAGCTTCAACAGGTACTCGGGTAATCCTACGGGTCCCTTGAACCAGCAATCCACATTGAATAATAGGTCACGGGTTATCTCGGGGTCCCAGCCCCTCTTCATATCGTGATCGACATAGTACTTGGCGCCGAACTCGTATGGTCCGATGACCTCCAGCTTCACATTGTAGACTCGTTCCACTGCGTCCAGTAGCTTGAGTGCCTCGGGGACGATCTCATAGGCGATCCCGTCACCGTAAAGAGCCAAAATCTTGTAACTGTTCATAATTGAGACAAGTCGAGACGATTGAAAAGACCATCGCTCAGCTACGCACACGTGCAACCACGGCGCCGTTGGCTCTCCGCATCTCCTCTGGGGACATCAGGATAAGGGCTTGCTCTGAGCCGCCTCCACTGTATACCTTCGGCTTCTCCAAGACCTTGGGGTCCATGAGGAAAACAGCCTCATACCCGAATGCAGGTGTACCTCCAGCCGGGTACCCTGATTTCTCATGCATCTCATCCGGCTCAGCTAATCTGGGGCGCTCAATACCGAGGGCTTTTTCGACGCGGCTGGTGCTCGCCCTGTCCTCGCCTTTTACGATGGCGACGATTAACTCATTCATTGGACCGATCATGCAGATGGATTTCACGAAGTCTTCTGAGTCGGCGCCTACTGCTGCGGCTGCCTCTGCTACGCTGTGGGTGGACTGGTTGAATGTTAATAACTCGGCTTTGATCTCGTTGTCTGTGATGTATTTTCGGAGCTTGTCCTCGTACTGACTCATGTTACAGTTCATTTACGCTGGGGGGTTTTTACGATTTCCCTCATGATGCCTGAGCCATTGAATTGCGGAAATAACAGCCTCAGTCAAGCATAACGATGCCACACCTCCATGTCTGTATACACGGAGTTATTACGTCAAACGCCGTATATGTGTTCGACTCTGATCGATAGGATTATATCCTCGATCTAGAGGTGTTGTCCCTGAGCGTAATGATGCATCTACGAAAAATAACAAACATCGACAAGGTAACATTCGCGTTACTGCTGGAAGAAGGAAAAGCCAGAATAACAGAGCTCGAGTTCCACCTGACACTCACCAAGATGCAGATCAAACAAGCACTAACCCAGCTAGTAGCACAGGGTATAGTGGCTTACGAGGTATCTACACACCAGTACATGCTCATCTAAGAGCCCGGACTGTTCGACTCCGGAACTTTCTCACGTATCACAAAGTAGCTGTACCCAGCGTTCACAAGCATAACCAATGTGATGAGCCAAATAGACGAGTTGGCGCCTAGATTCTGATATAGATACCCCACGCTGGGAGTGGATATTAATCCACCGACATTTTCTGCCTCAGAGTATAGCCCCATAGTCAATCCTGATCGCTCCTTTGGCATCACGGAAATAAGTTGAAGCATCATGCTGGTGTCCACTGATGCCTGACAGAGTCCCTGAACAACGCCGATAATATACATGGGGATTATCCCCCCAGCATACATCAAGCCCATGTAGCTGAGCCCCATCCCGGCCAAGCTACCTGAGATAATCAACTTGTTCCCGATCCTGTCACAGATATCTCCGATGAAGGAACGGGAAGCAGCCCCAGCCAGCCTCATTATCGTGAAGAATGCCCCTATCTGGGACTCTGTGGCGATGAATTGGGGGGACTCGTTGAGGAATATGGATAAGAAGCTGCCCGTGAAGCCTGCGTTGAAGAAGTAGAGCCCTCTCACGGAGAATATGGCTAGCACTGAGCCTGTTAGTAGTTTCCTGATATCCCCTGAGTTATCGACCTTCTTGCTCTGTATAGTCTCATCGTACTTTATAGAGAACACAGCGAAAATACCGAGAAGCCCAATACCTGCAGCTAAGTAGAAAGGCATAGAGATACCCATCGACTCAGAGACATAACCCCCGATTAGTGGGCTGATCATTCCCCCCATGCTTATCACTGTCATGTATCTGCCGTAGACACGTCCCCTATCCTGTGTTGGGAGTAGCTCGGCTGCGAGCGCCTTCACAGGTATACTGTACGCTGACATTATACTCGTCTTAACGAACTCCAGCACGGCGAAGAATAGGAAACTGTTCGCCAGTGGATACAAGCCATAAAGAACAGTTGTGAAGAAAAGAGAACCAGCGAGCATCAAGCGTTTATTGAACCTGTCAGCCACCAAACCCATTATAGGCTCCCAGATAAACCACCCAAGCATTGAGGCGGTACCGATCAAACCTATCTGAACCATGCTCAAACCCTGACTTCTAACAAAGAGACCCAATATTGGGGCGATTATCCCCATGCTAAAACCTGTGGAGAGCTGGACAAGCATCAGTATATACAATGAACGCTGTTTGAGCTCGGGGGTTTGCATAAACCCAGTCTATGGGTTCAGTTAAAAAAGTATGGAAAAATTAGACTACGCGGAGAAACAGATCCTCTGGCTGAACATCCAGATCATCAAGAGCTTCCTTCAAGCCCCTGTACCTGTTCCTCAGGGTGACCTCGGTTGTGCCCGCCGCCTTGGCGATAACCCTCTGCACACGCTTCTCCTTGGTCTCCTGACACGCCATGTAAAGAGCTGCAGCGGCGAGACCACGTGGGTCCTTGCCTGTTAGCTCCTTGTTCTCATCGGCTTTCCTGAGTATCCTGACTGCCAGCTGCTCTGTTGGCTGTTTAACCTCTAGCTTCGCGGCGATGCTTGGGATGAACTTGTATGGTCCATCAACCGGGGGCCTGAGGTTCAGCTCCTTATGTATCAGCCTGTAGGTCATGGCGACCTCGCTGTGCAGGCGCTTGCTCGCCTTTGTCACATCTTTCAGAGGTCTTGGAACTCCAAGAATCCTGCATGCAGCGTACACGCTAGCTGCTACGAAGGCGTCGATGCTTCTTCCCCTGATGAGGTCCTTGTTGAGTGATCGTCTGTATATCATCGCTGCGTTTTCCTTGACGTTCTGTGGTAGGTGCAGATCTGATACCATTCTGTCTAGTTCAGACATGGCGATGCTGAGGTTTCTGGCCTGAGTCTCGTCCACTTTGCTCCTATTATCCTGACGCTGGAGCCTGCGCATTTTTCTCTGGGTGTCAAAGTCGAGTCGTTTGCCTGAGGCGTCTTTGTCGCCCTTGATCACTGTGCTGAGGCCCTTGTCGAAGATGCTCATGCTGTAACCGGCGCCTGTTCGACGTCGGTCGTTTGCCTCTTGGAGATTGAATACTCTGTACTCGGGCCCTGTGTCCATTATGGTCTCAGTTACCACTAATCCACAGCTAGCGCAGACGCGTTCTCCGGTCTCTCTATCGCTTACTATCTTGCTGCCGCCGCAGTGTGGACAGTTGGACGCATTGTCCGATTCGCGATCATTGTATTGTCTAATCATTTTCATTTCCCCAAAATATTACCTATGGGTATTTTACCCATATTCACGTAGGCTTCTTCTCCATAATCCTTTATAAAGGTTACGCTTTTTCCAACGACAGTGATCATACTCTCCCCTATAATATAGGAGAGAAGTCGTGACCACAGACTAACACTTTAAAACCATAGATTCGAAACTGAATGTGATGTTCTCATGGCCGTCAAAGAAACAGCAACCCGGATAAAAGTCCTGGAGATACAGGGAGCCACCAGCATTGCGGTACAAGCAGTCAAAGCATTGGGTATAGAGATGAGAAACCTCGACTGGACCCAACCCGAGGAAGTGTTAACGCACCTCGGGGAGTCTATCGATATACTGGTCGAGTCTAGGGCCACGGAGCCGATGATGCGAAACGGTCTCAAGTATATGAAGCGGAAGATCGAGGACACGGATTGGAAAAGCAGCGCTGAGCTCCGTATGCTTATCCATGAATCCGAGAAACACATTCTCTCGGTGTTCAATGAGGCGAAGAACAAGATGATCGAGGTGGGGGCACGACGGATCGAGGACGGGGACACGGTGCTTACCCACTGCCACAGCAGCGGGGTAACGGGAACCATCATCAGGGCGAAGGAGCAGGGCAAGGAGTTCAGGGTAATCCAAACCGAGACCCGCCCCAAGTATCAGGGCAGGATCACGGCCTATGAACTGGTGGAAGCCGGGATCGATACGACGATGATCGTTGACTCAGCCGCCCGTCATTATATGAAGGAGGTTGACTTTGTGCTTGTGGGCAGCGACGCCATCACCAGTGAGGGAAACGTCATCAACAAGATAGGCACCAGTCAGGTTGCTTCAGCTGCTTTGGAGACGCGGGTGCCATTCTACGTGGTGAGTATGTTACTCAAGTTTGACCCTGTTACAATCCATGGTACATATGAGACCATTGAGGAACGCGATATTGATGAGATATGGGAGAACCCACCCGCTGGGCTACGGATACTGAACCCTGCGTTTGATGTGACCCGCCGCGATTATATTCACGGATTGATAACCGAGGAAGGCATAATCAGCCCCCACAGCATATTAGAGGCAATCCACAGGCACTACCCGTGGATGCTATAATACAGGCCACTTCTTCAAAGCCTTCGCTAGCTCCGGGTGATCCTTGGCGTACTCCTCTAGGGGTATGCCTTTCATGGCTGCGTCCACTGCCTGTCTCAGTGTCCTTGCTCCGATGATTGTTCCATCTGGGTGCCCATGTATTCCTCCACCTGCTTGGATCACGGTGTCTTTTCCGAATATCTCCACCAGCTTGGGAACCATACCGGGGTGCAGGCCTCCTGAGGCCACAGGGAGAGCCGGCTTTACTCCATACATGGGCTCTTTACAGGCTTGTATGTTTTCCAGCACCTCTTCTCTGGTCTCAGACATCTTGCCCACGGCTGTGCCTACGTGGAGCTGGTCCACGCCGATGAGTCTGGCAACCTTGGCGATTACCACCATGTTGATGCCGTGTCTGTGGCTACGGGTGAAGGCCGCGTGCCCAGCCCTGTGGGCGTGTATGAGTAGCTTGAAGTCGAGGTCTCTCATGGCTTGGAGGCTGCTCCACCCCGTTGTGAGTATATCTATCATCATGTATCGTCCGCCATGGTCCTCAACGAACTCGGCTCTGCGCTTCATCTCCTCCATCTCGGCTGTCACGTTGATGAGGTAAACCTTCTTCTCACCGGTCTCTGACTCAGCTCTGTCCCGCGCCTCCAATGTCTCGATCACACGTTCCTCGAAGGGGTTAAAGCGCTGACTGCTGAGGTTCTCATCATCCTTGACTACATCGCAGCCACCGAGCCACGACTCATAAGCTACCTGTGCATGGTCTTTGGTAATCAATCCAAGCTTGGGCTTGATGATGGTACCCACAAGAGGTCTGTCGCGTACCCCTGTGAGGTCTCTCACGCCCTCTATGCCGTATTTTGGTCCCTTGAAGCTCCGCGCCAATTCTTCTGGGAAATGGATGTCGTTGAGCCTGAGGGCTTCAATGTCTTCTAGACCGAATACGTTGCCAGCGACACTGCTGAGGATGTTGGGCATGTTCTCGGGCTCGAATAGCTCTATGGGGTAGGCGATCTTTATCTCGTTTCCATTGATCTCGTAGACGGTGGCAGCTTTCCCATGGATGTATGGTTTCTCTGTGGTGAGGTCGGTCCATGTGCCTACGCTGCTCTCAGCGGCTACTCCGCCAGCAATTACGTCGAGGGGCTGGTCTCTGGGCTCGACGTGGAAGCTGCAGATGAGGTCTGTGTCCTTGGGCTTGTATTTCCTGTTTACGAAGTCAATGTATCGCATAAAATCAACTATAGTTGAATATTCTTCCACTATATTTTTACCTTTACCCTACTATATTCAATTATTCTAGCGGGGCACAGATGTATGCAGCTAAAAGCAGACTTGTTGAGTATAGAGGCAGGCGGACCCTTAATCGTGGTCATGAACAGGGACGACGCAGCAGACCTTGGAGTCATCAGTAGTGACAGGATCTTTGTCAGGTACGGTAAGGAGCATGCGGTATGCATTCTCAACATCAGCACAGAAGATGAGCCCGGTATTATTGGTGTATATGGAGAGGTCGGTAAGAAGCTGGGGGTCTCTGAAGGCGCCATGGTTTCCGTTGAGCCTGCTCGTCGCCCAGAGAGCATCGACTATGTACGGGAGAAGATTAACGGTCAAAGGCTTACTCCCTGGAAGATTCAGCGCATAGTGGGTGATGTGGTGGAGAGGCATCTCAGCGATATCGAGTTGTCTGCTTTTGTGACTGCCATGCATATTCACGGCGTAAGCATGGAGGAGGTTGAGGCCCTCAGCAGGACCATGATCTGGAGTGGGAAGCAGATCGACTTCGGCAGAAGCCCCATACTGGACAAACACAGCATCGGCGGAGTGCCCGGTGACAAGACCACGTTGATTGTTACACCCATCATCGCCGCCGCAGGGTACAGTATACCAAAGAGCAGCAGCAGGGCCATCACAAGCCCAGCCGGCACAGCGGACCGCATGGAGGCATTAGCCCCTGTGGATATCCCGTTTGAGAGGATCAAGAAGATCGTAAACGAGATCGGCGCCTGCATAGTCTGGGGTGGAAGCATCGATTTAGCCCCAGCGGATGACCTCTTCATCAGAATCGAGTATCCCCTGAGCATAGACCCGTTGTTGTTGCCGAGTATCATGAGTAAGAAGAAGGCCATGGGCAGCACCCATGTAGTGGTAGATATCCCCGTTGGGAGCAGCGCCAAGATCAAGACCTTGAATGAGGCAGAGCAGCTAGCCAGTGACTTCATCGAGCTTGGCAGCCGGTTTGATATGAGCATTGAGTGCGCAATCACAGAGGGCAGTCAGCCCATTGGCTATAATATCGGTCCTATATTGGAGGCTCGGGAGGCCATGGAGACCCTGTATGGACATGGCCCTCATGAGATAGTGGATAAGGCTACGAATCTGGCGGGTATCTTGCTTGAGATGGTGGGTAATGAGAATGGTAAACAGATGGCGTTGGATCTAATCAATAACGGTAAGGCGCTGGATAAGATGAGGCAGATCATTGATGCCCAGGGTGGGGATTCATCGGTGAAGCCCGAGGACCTTGTGCCGGGTGAGTACATCTACGATGTGCCTGCCCCCAAGGATGGCAGGGTTCTCTGGTTCAACAACAGGGATCTGGTTAAGATAGCCCGCGCCGCTGGTACGCCTAACGATAAGGGGGCCGGGCTGAAGCTCTACGCGAAGACCGGTGATAAAGTGCATGAGGATAAGCCCATGTTCAGGATCTACGCTGAGAAGGAGATTAAGCTGAATAACGCCATAAAGCAGCTTCAGTCTCTGCGCCCAATCGAGGTTGGTGAAAGGGTGGGTGAGGATATGCTGAAGAAACGAATAGGGAAGCCCACCGCTCCGAGCAGGGAGTTTATCTTGGAGCGCTAGCTGCTGATGCGTTTTATAAACGCCTTCACCAGCGCCACTGTGTTCTCGATGTCCTGCTCAGTGGTTATTCCGCATGGTCCGTGGATGTAGCGGCATGGGTTGGCAATGGTTCCGCTGGGGATACCTGCCTTGGTCAGGTGTATGCTTCCCGCATCTGTGCCCCCGCTGGGTATCTTCTTGTACTGGTATGGGATCTTCTCGGCTTCCGCTGCCTCGATAATGCTTCCAAGCACCTTGGGGTGAGCGATAACGCTGCGGTCAGCGATGGTGACCACGGGTCCCTTGTGAAGCCCAGCGCTCTGCTTGTGCGCCGGCACACCCGGCATATCCATGGCGAAGGTGTTCTCCAGCGCCAAACCATAGTCTGGGTCTACCTGCCAAGCCGCGGTCTTGCTGCCCCTGAGCCCCACTTCTTCCTGTACTGTGCCAACGGCTACGATGTTGTATGGCTTGTCCTTTGCCCATTTGAAGACCTCAGCCATGACGTAGCAGCCGACTCGGTCGTCGAAGGCTTTGCCCCAGAGGTAGCCGTCGCCTAGGTCTTTGAACTGGACATCGAATACGCCGTTCATGCCGATGTATGCGCCCCGTGCCTCAGCCATCTCGCGATTGTCTGCGCCTATGTCTATGAATAGCTCGTCTGCTGGTATGGCTGCTTTTCGCTCGGCGTCGCTGAGTACGTGGGGTGGCTTTGTGCCTAGGATGCCGTATAGTGTGCCTTTTTTGCCTTTGAGTTGCATGCGTTGCCCGGGGAGTACGTTGTCTACGATGCCCCATGGGTGGAATCTGAGGAAGCCGTTGTCGTCGATGTCTGTGATGAGTACTGCTACCTCGTCTGTGTGGGCTGCCAGCATTATAACAGGCGCCTTATCATCGCCTCTGTGGGTGAAGAATACGTTGCCGAGTTTGTCGGTCTTCACCTCGTCGGCGATGTCTTGGAGTTCTTCTATGAGTATCATTCTGGGCTCTGTCTCGTATCCGGGGGGTCCGAATGCGTTGCTGAGCTTCTCTAGGAATGGTTTGTTCAACTTGATCGATAGGGTATCTGTGTTTCAGGTATTTCTGTTCAACGGATAAGAGGTAGACTCAAAAATAGCTTAAGCATATTTCAGATTATGTCTGGTCTCGAAGACGAACTGCGGGAGCTCAACGGGAAGCTGGAGCGGATGATGAAGAGGCTGGACTACATGGAGTCTTTGATGACCCAGAATCAGGAGTACGCTGAGGCTTCACAGATCATCAGCGGGTTAAAGATGGGTACGAGCCTCTACACTGAGCCGTTGAAGCTTGTACAGCGGTTGATGAGCGTACAGCGCAGGCTCAAACGCAGCGAGGAGCCAAGGGACGAGATCAGCCGAATAATACTCAATGTACTCGCCATCAAGGGTTCCCAGAACGTAAGCAGCCTAACACGAGAAGTGCAAACTGAGAGAGGCACAGGCAGCAGGGTAACCATCAGGAAGAAGCTCCTAGAACTCGCAGA
>CAYUTB010000095.1:0-9590 GCA_964447425.1 uncultured Candidatus Bathyarchaeia archaeon | reverse complement strand
TCTAGTTATAATAAAAATAGAAAAAAGAAGAATCTCACGAGTTACTTATATAACTCAGAGTTCGTTCACTGCTTTTTCGAGGTTCTCAAGGGCTTTCTTTAGAAGAGACCTTGGACAGGCTAGATTTACCCTCATAAACATGGAGCCACCGGTTCCAAACAGAGTGCCATCATCGAGCCAGAGTTTTGCCTTCTTCAGCATGAATTCACTAAGCTCTTTATCATTCATACCCAATGAGCTGCAGTCTATCCAAGCGAGATAGGTCCCTTCAAGCGGGTAAAGCTTGAGTCCGGGGATCTTCGCCGCGATGAAATCCTCAAGAAGCTTAAGGTTACCCCGTAGATATGTTAACAGCTCCTCTAACCAAGCCTCACCATGGTTGAATGCAGCATCCTGCGCAATCATACCGAAGATGTTGCTGTGACCACTGCCCTTCGACACCTGTGCCTGGAAGGCATCCCTCAGTTTCTTGTTCGGGATGATGGCGTTTGCGTTGGTCAAGCCAGCTAGGTTAAAGGTCTTGCTGGGGGCGACCAGTGTAACGGTTCTCTGCATGGCATCCTCTGAGACGATGGCAGTCGGTGTGTGCTTGATGTTACCCAGGATGAGGTCATTGTGAATCTCATCAGAGACGATGATAATATCCTTCTCCTTACAGATCGCTGCAAGCTTCTCCAAATCTTCTCGTCTCCAGACCCGACTCACCGGGTTGTGGGGACTGCAGAGGATAATCATCTTTGTCCGATCATCAATCTTCGCCGCGAGGTCCTCAAAATCCATCTCATAGTATCCATCTACGTTCTTGAGTGGGTTTTCGATAATCTGTCGCCCAGTGCCAAGAATCTGGTTCTTGAAGGGATAGTATACTGGAGGCTGGATTACAACATTGTCTCCTGGCTGTGAGAAGGCTTGGATCGCGATGCTGAATCCAGCCACAACGCCCGGAGTCCAGAGTATCCAGTCCTGCTCGACACCCTTCCAACCATGGCGCTTGTCCATCCAGTTAATAAGCCCCTTGTAATAGCCCTCGCTGGGTGATGTATACCCGAATATGGGGTGGGCTGCACGTTCCTTTAGAGCCTCTACTACCTCTGGCACAACTGCAAAGTCCATGTCCGCGACCCAGAGAGGAATTAGGTCATCTAATCCGGTTAACTTCTTCATGAGGGTCCACTTGGCAGAGTTCTTTGTAGTCCTGTCTATAATTGTATCAAAGTCATAAACCAATATGATCTGTTCAATATTATGCTCAATCAATATATGTTTAGCGCACTGGCGCCAGCTTTTATTTGAAGCATTGGTCTCTTTTTTCTTGTTTTGAAGTTCGAATTAGGCATTATTTTATTGTGCACGAGTATTCAAGCCAATCAGAATTATCATTAATCCATACCTTGGCCTAATCATGTAACTGCCTTTTCATTTTTCTGCGTCTCCTTTTTTAGGAAAAAACAAACAAAGCGTTCCATGTAACAGGGATATTGAGTTTCCCCCGGTACAACTATATTTGAGAATTTACACCATTTTTTATCCACAGGTGCTATGAAAAATTGAAGATAAGATTTGATATGATCATAGCTTTTTTCCTCATAATGAAAGTTTAAGGCGGTAATATCTATTCAAGTGCATAGAAAACTGGTTATCGGAGCCATCTCGGGAAATCAGCACTTTATTAGACCCCCCTCCAAACATCATAGCATGTGCTGGTATGGCGCCCACAAATACCTAAACGATTACATCGCAGAGAAAAAATGCAGACGAATCATGGAGATCGGGGTCTACAACGCAGAAAACGCCGAGAACATGATCAAGACCGCAGCCAAAAACTATCCACCAAACGAGATCGAGTACTACGGATTCGATTTCTTCAGCCACTACAATACTGATGGTATAGCCGAGAATCTGGACAAGCTTGGCTGCAAATACAAGCTCTTCAAAGGAAACACCATGAACACAGTCCCAGATGCAGCCGAGACTCTCCCCTTGATGGATATAGTCTTCATCGATGGGGGAAAATCATACAGAGAAGCATGGAGCGACTGGTTGGGCTCATCAAGACTCATGCATATGGATACCGGAGTATTCGTCCACAACGTGGATTTCTCGGATGTCGAACGAATGGTGAACAACATCCCACAGGACAGATACAATGTTAATACATTCTACGCCCCAGCAGAGGGCAGGGTTGCCCTAATCACAAGAAAGATGTAAACCTCTTGCGCACCTCGACTCACTTCGCGTAGCCCAAGCATTTCCCGTAGAACTCTCTTATCGCAGCCTTCTCAGGGGAGATCAACGCCATCCGCTCAATGGTCTCCTCCCACGAGATACTCCTCAACTGAATCCTGTTCAGAACTGGCTCAAAGTGCCTTTTCTTCCATAGCTGCAACCTCTCATATATAGCAACGTCTTTCCGATATGCTTCAATGCGTGCTTCTACTTTTCCCATTATGCTCAAACTCTTCATGTGATCAGAAAAGACACCTTTCAAAATCTGCTCCCGGGGCGCAACCACATAGAAGCCCAGATCACCGATATCAGCAACGGAAGCCCTCGACGCCTGAATGGTCCTCGCCATACAGGCAACGGTTCTGGCTGCTTGATCAAAGTCAGGCGTACTACGAATCCCGCTGGAGAGGGGGCTGAACATCTTTGCCTCCAAGACGATGAATGACTTGGCTTTTTTATCAAGCAAAAGACCAGACTTTGTGCCCGTCTTGATCTTCAGATGCCCATATGCGCCATCCACGTTCGTCCTATTCTCAGACAAAGGATCACCCCGATGCCTCGCCTTGAACGCAGTCGGTAGCTGGACCTCAGAGAACCACTTGGATTCGGCGTCCGAAGGGATGGGGAAGCAGCTTACGCCTTCATGATGGTAGTGCAGTAATAACCGCAGCATCCAGCCCTCATTGTAAATTAGCGTAGGGTTCACACCATACTCTCCGCCAACAATCTTCTGTAACATATCTATGAAGGACGCGGGCAGCATGATTACAGACTGTAGCATTAATTATTTTAGATTTGTATATCCTAGAACCTGTTTTACCAATACAGGCGAGGGGGTAGAAAAACCCAGCCCATAACACTCCTCCAAGCAGAAAACCAGCCCCAGAACAACCCAGATCAGACCCAAAAAAGTGCAAAAACGTTGCCCATAACCGGGCAATTAATGACAAAAAACGTCAAGGTAACCTCAAAAATTCTATAACTTCACAGCCAAGATAAAGGAAAACGGATTACTAATAAGAAGTAGCTGGAACACCAGCATCCTCAGGATGATGCCGGCCCTGATAATAACCAAGTAACAGATCGATGAAGAACTCAACATCCTAGAAAAAACACTGAAAAAGACCGTCACAAAATTCAAGCTCTAACCACCTCCCATATTATCTACTTCAAAATATATTTCATAAAATGATGCTTTCACCTGATGCCTTTTTTTACAATCTAGCTACTTTTTTCTATGGTATTTCTTTCTTGATTAGATAAAATCACTTTTTGTTACTACTTTGGAAATAATCTTTAAAAGGGATGCAAAGATACTGAAATGTGGAAGGTTTCTTAAATGGAGAGAAAAGGAGTTTCAACATACATATCTGTTCTACTTTTAATCGTTGTAGTTATCGCGGGCGGTGTCCTCATCTACGGATACACCATGGGGTGGTTCGGTAGACTAGGGACTGAAGGTCAGATGGGCACATTGAGTATTGATGAATCCAGCGGCAATGCAACATATATTAGAGCATATATTCGTAACGTTGGTTCGAGTTCAATCACCTTGGACGCAGCCTACGTAAGCGGTAACCTCGTTGCTGATGCTAGTGTATTTGTAGAGGGTGTTGCTTTAACTACGCCTACTGCGATCACGCAGGGGTCTGTTGTTTTTGTGGAAATCGCGAATGCAGGTGTATCGGGTACTACGTATGAGGTTAAGCTAGTCGCGGTTGATAACACTCAACTGGTATTCAGCGTAAAAATCGACTAGTAACCCCACATTTTATTTTCTTATAATCAAAGGTAATGTCTGTGAAGAGGCGAGGCATAAGCGAGATCATATCAACAATTATTTTGATACTAATCGTCAGTATAGCTGGAACCTCTCTATTCGCATATAGCACAAACTATCTTCAGAGACAAAATGACCAATTTCTAAGAAATAACGATCTCACTCTAGGAAAATCCCAGGAAAGATTTACCATGACCACTGTTTGGTGGAGTGGCTCGGGTAACTTCCTGAATATTACAGTCTATAATTATGGTCAAAACGATATCGCGATTAGCGATATCTATATCGATGGAGTCCGGGTGTCAGCTTATTCCTATGGTAGGAATACCCAGATATTGACAGAGAGATTACTACAGATCGGTTTGACGTCTCCGATAGCCATCGTGAACGGCGCCGAGTACAAGATAAACATAGTCAGCAGCAGAGGAGTATCCAAGATTGTTTACTGGGAGGCATAGACAGCGGGATGATTATTCATGGGAGCGATACTAGATGAGCAGCGGCAATAACGAGAAAGATGCAGAGAGCATGGCTTTCAGGGATTTTTACCCAGTAAACCCACCGTTTGGCTTTGTAGGAATAGAGATCAATGAGGAAAGAAAGTCACTCAAGTATCACACTGTTGAGCCCAATCTCACAGAAGAAGAGGAAGACATGCTTGAAAAGATCAAAAACCTCCTCATTGATCGCATGAATGTGCCTCTGAGTGTGCTCAGGGACTCCGAGAAGATGGAGACCTATCTCAGGGATGATATAAAGAAAATATTCCTACGTTTTCAACGCGATATACCTCAAGAGTCAGAGGACAAATTCATCTATTATCTGAAACGCGACTTTCTCGGCTACGGAAAAATAGACATACTGATGCATGATACGAACATAGAGGACATATCATGCAACGGAGTCAATACCCCCATCTATGTCTGGCACCGAAACTATGAATCGATTCCCACTAACATAATATACAGATCCTCTGATGAACTGGATAAGACGGTAATCAGACTCGCATATCGATCAGGGAGGCAGATAAGCATCAGCCACCCAATTATGGAAGGCACGCTACCCGAAGGCTTCAGGGTCCAGATCACTCTGGAGGAGATATCCAAACGTGGAGATACATTCACCATCAGAAAATTCCGTGAAAACCCATACACTATTGTTGACTTGATCAAGTACGGTACCTTATCCGCTGAGATCGCTGCCTATCTCTGGCTCTTGGTCGAGCATGGAAGAAGTATAATGATTTGCGGGGCAACTGCGAGCGGTAAGACAACTTTGCTCAACTCTCTGAGCATGTTCATCAAACCCGAGATGAAGGTAATTACCATCGAGGAAGTGCGAGAGCTAAGGCTGCACGAGAACTGGATACCCCTGATACCTCGACCAAGCTACCAGCCCGGTGTTACAGCGATAACACTATTTGACCTGCTCAAATCTGCGCTAAGACAACGCCCAGACTACATTATAGTCGGTGAGGTAAGGGGCGAGGAAGCCTATACATTGTTTCAAGCCATAGCCACTGGACACGGTGGACTCTGTACCATTCACAGCGATAGCGTCGAATACGCGATAAAACGTCTGTTAAGCAGACCCATGGATATCCCCGCGATGATGGTGCCCATGATGAATGTTCTACTTCAGATACGCAGGGTAAAGATCGGCGATAAAGTAGTCAGGAGATCCGACACAGTCACCGAGATCATAGGACTCAGTGCAACTGATCAGGTTCAGTTTGAGCACAGGTTCCGCTGGGACTCCATGGATGACACATATCGCTTCTTGGAGTCCGCGGGTAGAGGCGAGTCTGTGTTTAAACAGATCGCGAGTCTCCGCCACGTCCCTGAGTGGGAGCTAGATGAGGAGATGAAGCGACGTACAAGTATCCTTGAGTGGATGGTCAGAGAGAATCTGAACTCTTATGATGATGTATCAAATATCGTACACACATATTATGTCAACCCAGAGGAAATATTGACGCGAGCGAGGTTTGATGAAACATCTTGATTGAGAACTTCTTATCAGAATTAGAAGATATCTATAAGATGAGTGGCGTATCACGCCCATTCGATGAGTATCTTCGATTCGGTAAGCTAGCTCTATTCATAGGCTTCATAGTTGAGTATTTCACCCTCTTTTTTCTTCATTACATTTTAGGGGTTCAAGGCCAGAAGCTATTTTTCGGCCCATTGATCCTGACCATCGTTCTAGCCTTTATGTCTCTCCTCCTTTTGGCTTGGTATCCCCTCTACGTGCGTGATTTGGCTAAAAATGATATAAACAATAATCTGCTCTACTCTGTCTCATTCATGCTCATGCTCTCCAAGGGAGGACTGGCTATCGAACAGATAATTGAACGAGTAGTGGAGACCGAGACCAGTCAATATATTCAGAAGATGTTTACCAAATTCATAATCAATATCAAGATATTTGGTTATAATCCACAGGAATCTCTTAATGATGTAAGCAAGAGAAGCCCCTCAGAGTTATTCACAAAGTTTCTCGATAGTATAGTGAACACGATACAGACCAGCGGTAACCTGAGCAACCTCTTCCAATACGAGTCAGCCCAGTTGATCCAGAGACGTGAAGAAGAGAACAACGAGCTAATGAACAATCTGGGGTTTCTAAGCGAGATATATGTAACCATGCTTGTAATCGCGCCCCTGCTGATGTTGATCCTGCTCACTACCTTCAGCTTCGCTAGCCCAACAGCCGACGCATCCGGGGTAAACACCTTAAACTTGGTAGTCTTCGCCGGTATTCCTCTTGTTTCAATCCTGATAATGATTTTAATTGATATGCAGGTGAATGTTGATTGATATATTTCGACAAAAAGCAGGAGCAGATGGTCCAGATAGCGAGCCTCACCATCGGTTTTCTCCTTTTTGTCCTAATATTCCTAACAAGCGGATATGTTCCAACTGCGCCTTTCTGGATCCCTTTAAGCAGACGGATCAACACTGGTTTCGCTTTAAGCTTCATGCTGATGATGTTGGCACCATCTTTTGTAGATTGGATGAATAATAGGTACCTTAACGCGGTCGAGGAGAATCTGCCTCTCTTTCTTAGGGATGTCACAAATGAGGTTCAGGCAGGTGTTCCCCTCATGTTCGCCCTTGAGACCGCATCAACCCATTATTATGGTCCAATATCAATGCCTCTTCAACAGACAATGGACAGGATAAACGTAACCTCAGACATTGAGGGCTCTTTAACGTGGTTAGGGGAGAAACTGGTAGTGCCGCAGGCGAAAAGGCTCTCACTGATACTAATCGAGGCGTACAGTACAGGGGGCAGTGTCACCGATATACTAGAGTCAAGCCTCGAGATGTTCACAATCTTGTCCAATTTTAAAAGAGACCGAGAGTCTCTGACCAACCCATATCTATACGTTGTTTATCTTGGAGCCTTTGTTTTTCTCATAATTAGCTGGGTTCTATTGACCAAGTTTCTAGTTCCTCTTTCACTGCTCACACAGGATGCGAATGTACAGGCTTCAGGTTTCGTCTCAAAAATTTTCAGCGTAGACTATTACTGGGCAATATTATTCTGGGCAGCAGTAATTGAGTCCGTGGTAGGTGGTCTTGTGGGAGGTAAAATAAAGCATGGGAAGCTGCGAAGAGGGTTTTTTTATGCTTGTTTTCTGTTACTTGTTACCATCTTCTTTTTTAATTCATGGTTCTTTAGGTAGTTTATATGCCCGGTGTTGTGTTATCTGATTTGGAGAAAGAGTTTTTCATCGATCTAATTGGTAGAGGCGTTGAAAGACTTGAGCCAAAGATAACACCAGATGGCATTCAGTACAATGATATCGAATATGATGATTGGCGACTACAAGTCAGCATGCTTGAGGAATTAGCCGAGAAGGGCTTCTTAAAGAGCGAGGATTTCGATAGGGCGATCCTCTGCCCAAGCTGTGATTCGCCCCATGTATACTCAAAGTATGCATGTCCCACGGATCGCAGTATCTTCATTAAAAAAGTCATACTCCTCAGACATGAGTCCGACGGCTTTCAGGGCGAGATAAAACTCTTCGACAAAAAAGGTCGCTTGATCTGCCCTCAATGTAATCAAGACTTAGGCAGTGTAAATAACCATAATACATGGGACCCGGGATTAAAGGAGATCGGGTATAGTTTTGAGTGTGAATCTAATGGGCATCGATTCGAGCGCCCCCTCGTGATTCATAACTGTCCAAGCTGTGGCTCTGTATTTGACTACAAGACAGCCCGATACATCCCACTCACTGCCTTCACACTTACCCAGAAAGCATATGACTTTGTCAAGAGCAGTTCAGAGATAGATAAACTGGTAAAGCCAGTCATCGATTATTTGAAGATAAATAGTCTAGGTATCCAGTACAATTTTCAGCTGAAGGGAGTCTCAGGAAGCACTCACAAATTTGATCTTGCTGCATCAGTGGGGCCGGCTCTCCTTGTTATTGATTACTCCTTTGGGGACCCTCAGAAGCTGGTCTCATTGCTTGGTAAGAAACTGGATATTCCCGGTACTGAGGTAGCTCTATTGGATTTCTCCGATAATGAGGAGCTTCACAATCTGGGAAAGGTCTATAATATCCCCATCATTGACACTGGCAAGAAAAACTGGGCTCAGGTTCTTGACGCTGTTATAGAGCGAATGAAATCGGTGCCTCTTGAGAAGAAAGAAAACCAGAAACGACGACTTTGGGAGCGAATAAGATGAGCGATTCAAATATGATTATGCCTGAAAACCTTGTACTTACCTCAGGCTCTTTCCTTAAACTCCTAGATACTCTTGTGAACCACTTCGGTTCAGCGGGTGAGTCTATGATCTTTCAGATGGGGCGCGAGAACGGCATGGTTTTCTGCAGAGAAACTATAAGTAAAATCGATCATTCAGGTGATTCCCTTGACGCTCTGTTTAACCTTGTTCTTGAGGGCGCCAGTAAGATTGGTTGGGCGAATATGGTGGTTGAGGAGTTTAACCCTCAGACTGGAAACATCAAGGTAGTCCTCAAGGATAATGCATTCAAACAGTTCTGTCTACGGTTCAATATGCCCCAGTGTTTCTTCATGCGTGGATATCTTTCCGGCATCATCAAGGAGTTGACAAACGTGGATTACATATTCTCCCACAGCGAATGCCTTGCCCATGGGGATGAGCACTGCTCAATACGGTTGGTCGCTGAAGGCCTCTAGAGACAGAGAATACTTTCTCAGCGGGCTCCAATTAGGTTTGTCTTCACCGAAAGTATCCAAGATAATGTTCTTCTAGTAGATTATATGTTCATCGAAGCTCAACTATTTCGTATCTGTTTTATTCCCAGATACAATGGTATAGCTGATTGAATTGGCTGATTTTGATGTAAAGATAGTGAACGCCAAAATAGTAGACGGCGTAAACAAGGAGTATGTAGGCTCCATCGGAGTAAAGAACGGCAGAGTAATTGAGGCTGGAAAGATCACAGGTGACGCTGAAAGAGTAATAGACGCAGATGGGTTATACGCGTTACCGGGCTTCATAGACCCTCACAGCCACGGAGACTGGGGCTTCGCATGGTACCCCAACTGTGAGAGCGCGGTGATGCAGGGATGCACAAGAG
>CAYUTB010000094.1:0-9663 GCA_964447425.1 uncultured Candidatus Bathyarchaeia archaeon | reverse complement strand
TTGATGTTGGATTGTATGTGGAGTTTGTCGGATAACCTGTCGAGTTCGGCCATTGCTTGGGCTAGGTTTCGGTCTACGCTGCTGTGGACTCGGCTTCGTATCTGCCATTTTCGGAGTCTGAGCATCTGTAGCTTTGTGTCTAGGGGGAGCTGTCTGCCGAAGGCGTCGCGTCCAACGCGTCCTATCATGGTTGTGAGTCCTTTGTCGTGGACGGCGAAGCTGAGGGGGACTCCTACTCTGCTGCGGCTGTTTTTTTCTGTTGGGGTGAATGCGCGCCATTCTGGTCCTTCGTCTATGGTGGTTTCACGCATTACTAGGCCGCATGCGCTGCAGATCAATTCTCCGGAGTCGGGGTCGTTGACGATGTGTGTGCTTCCGCACTCGGGGCAGAGGTCCTCGCTGTGGAGTTTGCTGCCTTTGGGTCCCATTTTTTTCACGCTTTTTTCGGGTTTTCCCTTCGCAGAATCTTCCTCTCAGTGGGAGATTCAGAACACTGGTCACGCGGGCAATTGAGTTCGGATTAAAAGATTATTTAAGACTTTCGGTTAATGTTATATTTACGGAGTGTATTTAATATGTTTTGCTATAGGTGTTGCTTTTTCAATAGCATCGTTTTTTGGTTTCTAGGTTAGGTTTATATTTTGTTTCCATGGTATGTGTTGTTGCGTAGCCCGGTCGTCTAGCGGTCAAGGATCGGGGCCTCTGGAGCCTCTGACAAGAGTTCGAATCTCTTCCGGGCTACCATTCTCAAAACCTATGCAAATAATTGATCATCAATTACACAAGGTTTAGACACCAGCCTCTCACACAATAATCGATGAAAAACTCAAGCCTCATAGCACTCATAGCCACAGCGCTAATACTAGTCACTGCATATTCTGTCCTATCTCAGCGCACACAGACAGGAGTGATGATGGGAAAAGTCACAATCGGACCATTCTCACCAGTCGAACCATCAACCGGACCCACAGTACCACCCGGAACCTATTCCTCCCGCTCCATCATATTGAAGCCCTTGATCGGAGAAACAGTGTATGTTCCGTTGAATGAGGACGGATATTTCCACGCAGAGATCAAGACAGGACAATACGAGGCAACGTTATCAGACTGCGTATTCTTGGGATGCTCCAATTCTTTACCGAGGCAAGTGAAGATAAAACCCGGCGAGACAACGACCCTGAACATCGATATTGATACAGGGATCAGATAAACAATGAAATAATTTAATGGAAAATATTTTAAACCAGAGAATCCAGAGCACTTGTTCTAAAATGAGGAAAAACCTGATCATAACTGGAATAGTGGGTCTTATAATCGGCATATTCGTCTTCGACTACTTCATCGCCGGAGTACCAATAATCAGCCTAATAGCGCTGATCACCATAATCGCCGGACTCGCGGGCAAGAGAAAGGAACAACCCATACCCATCATACAGATCCCGCAGCAGCTTCACTGCACCAACTGCGGTAACCCCCTATTCCCGGGGCACAAGTTCTGCACCAACTGCGGAGCAGTAAACCCATACCACATTACTGAGCCACAGCCACAAACTCAGGCTCTAGCGACCCCGGGGGTAACAGAAACCCCCCAGATAGAGCTCCAAGGAGTAGAGGTTAACTCCTCTGATAACATCAGCAGAGCCTTCATGAACCTCTTCGCAGAGCGGGCGCCCATGGGAAAGGTATCTAATGCGGTTTATGAGAAGCTTGACCCCGTGGGAATAATGGGCTCACTGAAGCTTTTCCTCGTCTCAGCCGCATTATTCATCGGCTTCTACCTCCTGTTTCTCGGAGGACAAGCATATAATATCATCAACAACAATCTGGTCTACTTCATAGCCACCTACAGCGTTGCCATCATCTACCTCATAATAATATACAGGACAGACAAATACGAGAAAGAGCCCTTCAAATTCGTGCTCTTCGTATTCGTCTGGGGCGTATTCTGCGGAATAATAGCGGCACCCCTAAACGACATGCTAGGACCACTCCTCCAGGCGAGCCTAGGCAACGCCACCCTCATAGGACCCTTCACAGAGGAGCCCCTCAAGGCAGCTGGACTCTACTATTTGGTGACCCGAAAACGCTTCAGAGATGAATTCAACACGCCCCTCGACGGCATCGTCTATGGCTTCGCGGCTGGCATGGGTTTCTTCGCCATGGAGAACTTCATCTACTATCTAAACCCACAGGTAGGAGGACCTCAACTACTGCTAATCAGATCACTGCTACTTTGGGGTCACGGTGTATGGGTTGCGACCACTGGTCTCTGGCTGGCTATCGCCAAGACCCAGAGAGGATACCTCAAACGATCAGATCTGGTCCCGGGAATGATGGTTGCCATCACTTTGCATTTCCTATGGAATGGCTGGCAGGGGTTCCTCGGCTATGGGCTTGGCTGGGCTGCGATGATTGGGCAAATAATATTCCAGTTCTGGTACATGAAGAAGATAATCAGGGAAGCCCTCCGCGATGAGGTAATCTGGGGATATGGGCAGGGCTTGGCCCCAGTTGAGTAAAAACCCATTATCTAAGGGGTTCCCTTTTTTACTCCGTTTTGATAGAAGAGGCATATTTAATGTTATTCGCTAATCTGGTTTACGTGGTTGATCAGAACCCATAAATGCTGTAGTTACTTCTATTCGTTGTTCGGACTGAAGAATATGAGCGAATCAGCGAAAAAACTGAGTTTCAAGAGCATGGATTTCAAATTCATGGCAGCGTACAATCAATATTCTGAGAAATTTGAAGCAGCTGCAGATGAAGATCGAAAAACGGAGCTAAATGACGTTATCACCCAGCTCCACGACGAGAAAATCAGTTACCCAGACTTCTATAATACACTAGATAGGGATATAGATGACCGGAATCGATTCCACAGAGACAAGATCAATACAAGCCGTAAATTCGCGTACCGCGAGAACGAGCGAAAAGTAGACCGCATACGGCGCCACAAATAATTTTCCTCAACGATGGACTTTAACCATCGAAGCTCGTTTAGCATATTATTCGGTGAATAATCTTGGAATATGTTGAGATAACTGAGCACGTTGGATACATACCAGGCGGAGTCAACGTTGGAGTAATCAAAAACGGAGAAGAGGCAATACTCGTTGACACCGGGCTCGATAAAGACAATGGACGCAAGACCCTACGACTGCTCGAAGAACTGGGGCTTAAGATCAAGGCGATAATTAACACCCATAGCCACGCTGATCACTTCGGTGGAAACGCGTACCTTGTTCGGAGCACTGGCGCCAAGGTGTATGCGCCGAGTATCGAGTCGGGGATAATCATGAATCCGTTGCTGGAGCCTATCTATTTGTTCCATGGAGCCAACCCCATCAGCAATCTTCATAACAAGTTTGTGCTAGCAGACCCCTCACCCGTTGATCATATAATTGAAGCCGGAGAGCTCAACGTCATCGGATTGGATCTGGAGATAGTGCATCTACCGGGTCACAGTTTCAACCAGATGGGGGTAAAGTTTGATGATGTACTGTTCTGCGCTGACACCGTGTTCTCTGATCGCGTCATCGACAAGTACAGGATACCTGTGGTTCAGGATGTTGGCACTCACCTGAAGACATTGGAGGAGCTCAAAGGGATGAGTTGCAGGCTATTTGTTCCAGCTCACACCAAGCCCACAGAGGACATCAAGCCACTGGCTGAGAAGAACATCAACACAACCATATCCATCATCGCCGATATCAAGGAGTTGCTGAAAGAGCCCATGACCACCGATGAGGTACAGTCGATGCTGGGGAAACAGTACGGCTTGGACCTCAGCGTAGTACAGCAGTATTACTTGATCCACATGACCATAATGGCTTATCTCGGGTACCTCTATGACTCCAAGCAGGTTGAGATCAAGATGGAGGATAACCTCCTCCGCTGGTCACTCATTAAAGACTAAATATCAAAATTGATGGATAATATCAGTTGCCTCGATGCTCATAAATATCCAATGACCAAAATCAAGTCATGTCAGCGGGTTTCAACATAATCGAGCTAACCATCAGTCAATATCATATTGCACTAAGAAACGGGGAGATTACATGCAAACGCCTCGTGGAGAATTATCTTGAGAGGATAGAGAGGCTTGATCAATCAACCGGTCTGAACTCGATGGTTGTACTGAACCCAGACGTCGTCAAGCAAGCGGATGAACTCGATAGAGAATACAAGACAAAGGGCAAACTCAGACCCATGCATGGGGTACCACTCATCGTCAAGGACAACTATGACACCCACGACCTACAGACGGCTGGGGGAAGCCTCGCCATGAAAGGCAGCACCCCACCAGACGACGCCTATCAGGTCAGGAAACTCAGGGAAGCAGGGGCGATAATACTCGGGAAGAGCAACATGGCGGAGTGGGCTTTCAGCCCATACATGACGGAGAGCAGCATCGCAGGCACTACCAGAAACCCATACGACCTCAGCAGGGTACCCGCTGGAAGCAGCGGTGGAACAGTTGCAGCGGTATCAGCTAACCTAGGGTTAGTGGGGTTGGGCACGGATACGGGTAACAGCATCAGGGGACCCAGCAGCCACTGTTGTCTGGTAGGCATAAGGTCAACTATGGGGCTGACGAGCAGGGACGGCATCATACCGCTCTATCTGAGGAACGATGTGGGTGGACCCATCTGCAGAACTGTTGAGGACGCTGTGCGTGTACTGGATGTTATAGCAGGCTATGATCCCGCGGACCCGGTAACGGAGAGAAGCAATGGTAAGATCCCTGAATCTTATCTAATCCACCTCAAACCCGATGGCTTGAAGAAAAAACGCATCGGAGTCTTCAGATACTATACCGATCAAACAACTGCAGACCCCAAGGTTCAGATAGTATTCGAGAAGGCACTAGAGGACTTAGACCAACGGAGCCGTCCTCATTGATCCATTCAATATCCCTGACTTCGATGAATTAACAAAGGATATCTGGTGTAACACCTTCAAACATGACCTTAACCAGTACCTCACAACACTGGAAAACCCCCGGTACAAGACATTGGAGGAGATCTATGAGAGCGGCATCTACTCAGAGTATATCGGGGAGCGCCTCAAACGCATGGCTGAGTCAGACCCTGAGCCAAACTGCGGCGACCTGTACTCGGAACCCCGGAACATCAGGCTAAGAGAAACAATCGTGAAGGAGATGGATGCGCATAGGCTCGACGCATTCGTCTACCCTACTTGGAGTAACCCGCCGAGGCTTATCGGTGACTTGGAGAGCCCAGCCGGGGATAACAGCCAGAAGATACCGCCACACACAGGGTTACCAGGATTCACGGTGCCCATGGGTTACACGTATAATGGATTACCGGCGGGGCTTCAACTGGTGGGACGGCTCTTCAGCGAACCCACCTTGATTGAGATAGCTTACAGCTACGAGCAGGCTACTCTGCATAGGAAACCGCCGATGGGGTTTGAGGATTAGAACTCCTCGATGGCCTCCGGCTTCTTTGAGACATGAAATAGCCTGTTGAGTTTCTCAACGTATTTTTCGTCGGATACTTGAGCCAAACCATAAGTCCAGAGCTTCCTGAAGTCAACCACATTCATCAGCAGGCTGCTAAGATACTCGATGTTCAGCGAAACCTCAACATCATAGCCTTCTGCGATTATAGGTTTACCATTTTATTAGATAAAATAATGTAAGCAACGATGCTGAAAGGCAATGATTATTCAATAGGGGAATAACCCTGCGGCGATCCAGCTGAATATCAAAGCGTTCAGGATCACGGATACAGCGAGGCGGTTATTTTGTTGGCTCCAAGCCGTGATGAGTCCTGAGATGAGTAACATGGGCACTATCGCCATCATGAACTCCAGTATGAAGCCTATGAATCCCCCCACAAACACCGTGTTCAGCAGGTAGAAACCACCATACTGGAGCAGAAGTACAGCCGCGAAGATACCTGTCTTTGAGAGCAGTAAGCCTCTGATGTTTCCAGTCTGTTCCCTGAACCAGTTGGATTCAGAGTAGAAGTGAATCAACATGAATGGAGTATACATGATAAATGTCTGCAGGCGACGCGTAGTCAGCACCCGCATAATTGGGACCAGCAACCGGAACCCGAAACCGAACACAGCCTCCAACATCACGCAGAACAGGTAACTGGATAGAAACACAGCTACCCCTAACCCTATGTCACGCCCGCTGATACGGGGGAACAGGTCTGTCTCTTTTCCCCAGATCCGTTGTATAAGATACATCACTACGCCCCATATCAGAAGCCACCACGCGATGGATGAACCGAATATCTGGGGTGGAAACGGGAATAGGTTCCCAAGCTGCATCGCGGGCAGAAATGTGATGAATCCTATTATCCCGTAGATGGCGCCTCTTCTCCCATTGAACAGCGTTTGAGGCTCTGTGGATGTGTTTAAGGTTGGGGCGAGGACCATGGCTGCGATGAATAGGATGAGAGCGACTTCTATCAGCGCCTCCCTGATCAGGTATGTTTGGGGGTGTTCTGTCTCTTTCCCGTTGATTGTGTTGAACCACTGCACAGCTGCTTCAACCACAGTGGGGTCTATTGGTTCAAACAGGTGGCTTGTAGCGGGCATCAATAGCATAGTCATCGTCCCATGCTCCGGGGCACCCTTTCTCTGGTCCAGCTCCGGTGTGTTTACTGGGAGAGTTATCTCCAGTCTCTCCATGAGGCTCTCATCAAATAATACATCGTATCGCCCGATGATGACAAGCACATTCCTTGGCTGTGGAGGCAAAAACCCCTCAGACCCAACATAATAGTTAACGCCCACCCCTCCACCGATGAGGACCAGCCCAGACTCGGATACATTATGATAAGCAGCGTAATACGCGGCACCCGCGCCTAGGCTATGCCCAACGAGCCCAATATTTCCGCTTACAAACGGCAGATCGGCGAGATACTCCGCTGCCTGAGCCACCCCGAGGCTTGGATCAGATCCACTTAGTCTACCGGAGGACTGCCCATGACCAGCTAAGTCGATGCTGAGTGCAACGTAACCATGTTTCGCCAGTTCCAGCGCCAATCCGCTCAGAGGCTCTTTGCTATTGGTGATGCCGTGGGCTAATAGGACGCCTGGTGCGTTATCTGTGACCCATTTTGGTTTGTAGAGCACCCCGCTTATCTGGGTCTCGCCGGGGATAACGATGTTTGAGACATGTATCGCCCCGCTCTCTGTGTTTACCATATAGGCTCCGAACATGCAGAGAACCGAGCCAAATAGGAGCACAGTTAAGATGATGCGTCTGTTCACGTATCAGAAAAAGAGAATGAGAGATAAAAGAGATTAGATGGGGGCCCCCATGGGGGGCTCTGCGGGAGGAGTAAGTTTGACTGCCTCAGGGTTATCCTCAAGCAGATCCAGTACGGCGCCTAGGATGAGGTACTGGGCTAGCTGAGCCTCGTCATCGGTCTCTACATCAGCTACCTTCTCGTTCAGCTGTATCAGCTTGAAGTGTGTGAGGGTTCTGACCATAGACGGCACATCCTTGTTCTTGACGAGTTCCACCATGTAGTAGAGAACAATGTGGTTGACGAGCCGCTGGAGCTCCTGATGGTAGGTGTCCTCGTAGATGGTCAGCCAAGTAGCCTCAAGAAGCCTATCAATCACGTCTCCCAGACCCGGCAAACCGGGGTCCCTAGCATGATACTCCATCAATCTGGCTGCCCTCTCAGGGTGCAGTATCAGGCTTATGGTCATGCCTGCGGCGGTCTCCGCTGCCGCCATGGGGTCGAATGTCAACCCGGTTCGTCCGGGGAAGAGGTCTCGGGTCTGGGGGAGGTGCTGTGGACGTGGATGCATCAGATCCAGCAGTGAGTCGGGTAACGCAAGAGCCTCAGGGGTCACGGTTTCCAGTAATGCGTCGAGCCCCTGCGCCTGTTTCTCCGCGGGCACGACCCGTGGATACTCCTGCACATCGCCTCTTACCTTGTAGTGGTAGTAGAGACCTCCAAGCACGCTGGCTGTTGACTCCAGCTGGAACCTGTGGAAGAGGTAAGTGGTTACAAGAGGCTCCTCCATGGTTGCCAAGGGGGTACCGTATCTTACTCGGTGTTCGCCGAAGCCATCCAATGCTATCTTCCTAACCCGCATCATCCTGTAGAGCTCATCCACGGGGTCTACGCCGTTGATCCAGTAGGCTGCGTATGGGCTGGGGCTTCCGGGTCCAGCGTCTCTGCTGGGCTGGAACAGGAGCCCGCGGCTGAAGGCGTTGTTCAGTAGTTTATCCAGCTCAGCGCCTTCATCGGTTCCCTCTGGGTAGTCCTGATACCCGTACTCTATGCTAACTAAGTCCCATTCACCTAAGCCTGTGGCGTAGGCGTCGCTGAGGTCGAGCTCACCGTCCTTCTCCTTCACCCACATGGCGGGATAGTCCATTACACTCGACCTGTTGTTGATGTTGCTCGCATAGTTGTGACCAAGCCCCAGCGTGTGTCCAACCTCGTGGACGCTGAGCTGCCTGATACGAGCCAGAGCCATCTTGAATGCCTCACCCGAGTTATCACCAGTCTCTGTGTACTCACCCATGAGCCCCATAGCGATCATGAAATCCTGCCTAATCCTGAGGCTGCCAAGACTAACATGCCCCTTGATTATCTCGCCTGTGCGGGGATCAGTCACTGTCATCCCGTAGCTCCAGCCACGGGTGCTGCGGTGAACCCAGTTTATCACATTATACCGGATATCCATGGGGTCTGCGTCCTCAGGGAGTATCTCCACCCTGAAGGCGTCCTTGTAGCCGATGTGTTCATAGGCGATGTTCCACCAATGCGCCCCCTCTACCAGCGCTGACCTGATGGGCTCAGGCACACCGGGGTCCACATAGTAGATGATGGGCTCCACTGGTTCGCTGACCTTGACATCTGGGTCTTTTTTATTGAGTCTGTGCCTGCAGATGTAGCGCTTCTCAAGGGGCTCGGTGACAGGTGACGCGTAGTCCATGAAGTTTTCCGAGAAGTAGCTGCTCCTGATATCGAATCTACGTGGCTTGTAGCCATCATCAGGCAGCTCTATGAGGCTGTGGTGCTGACGGACAGTGATATTCTCTGGGTCAGGCACTACGCTCTTCACCCAGTCACCGGGAATCTTCCCCTGATAGGTAAGAATGGTTTCTATCTCGGTGTTCTTGGGGAAGTTCTTTGTAGCAGGAAGATGCAGGGCTGAACGCTTTGGATCCAGCTCGTACTCGCCTTGCTCCTTCTCCTTAAGCCTCTGAACCACCTGCTTTGCGTCCCTGAGGAAGAAATCAGTGGCATCAACCAGCACACTTTCCTCCTCCTCAGCAGCTACAGTGAATCCTCCGATCACTGATTTTGCGAAGGCGTCCTCGACGGCTTCCTTCTCCTTGGGGTTATCGCTCAGTGCTCTGTAGCCGTAGTTGACCTGGGTTAAGAGTATCTTGGGTCCGATGCGTTGGAACTTCACCACCTTTGTGTCTCCCAGCTGGTTGCGGTCCAGACCGATGTCGTTGCTGCCTACACCGGCTTTCAGGCTATTGACGTAGAGGAACTCTGTCTCAAGTTTGTCTATCTCTAACCAGAGTTTGCCTTTTTTGGGGTCCCAGTAGTATGTGAAGTATCCTGGATGTTTCTCCATATCTGCGGTGAACCCGGTTATGGTCTTGGGTTCACAGGTCTCTTTTTCATCCAAATTGATTCACAT
>CAYUTB010000093.1:0-9692 GCA_964447425.1 uncultured Candidatus Bathyarchaeia archaeon | reverse complement strand
TTTCCATCTGGGTCTTTGAAGTTGGCGAATCTTCCCCAAGGAGTATTAAAGACAGGATCTATGGCTAAGCCTTTCTTTGTTAGCTTTTTATGCGTGGCTTCAATATCGTCCACCTTTATTACGATTCCATGAATGCTACCCGCCTGCATCTCGGGAAACCAGTTCACCAGCGTAATATTGGTCTCCCCGCCGAGGCTGAGCTCAAGCCACCTCATCCCCTCACCGAACACACTGTCCCTGACCTTTGTAAACCCGAGTTTCTCGTAAAAATTCAGTGACTTATCCTGATCAGAGACGGGTATTGACACTATCTCGATCTTCATACATTGAAAACAGGGAGGGGGATTAGAAAAAGGATTTTACTCCAGTGGAGACTGGAATGCGCCGTAGCCGGGTTTACCGATTACCTGTCCATCCTCATAGACCACCTCACCGCGCACAAGGGTCATCACGGGCATCCCTGTGCCCTTCATGCCCTCGTATGGTGTGATCTTCTGGATGGTCTGGAGGTTCTCACCCTTTATGTGGAAGGGCATATCCATGTCACAGATAACGATGTCCGCGTCAGCGTCCAGCATCAGGTCGCCCTTCTTGGGGTATAACCCGTTTATCTGGGCGGGATTAGTACTGAATATCTCCACAAGTCTCTCTATGCTGATCTTGTCGTTGTTCACGGCGTCCAGCATCAGTGGGAGCGTGGTCTCGATAACTACTCCGCCGCTGGGTGCATCAAAGATGTTTTTCCAGCCCTTCTCCTTCTCCTCCTTGGTGTAAGGGGCGTGATCAGAGGCGAGCACGTCAATGACTCCCTCATTGATGCCCTCCCAGAGACGTAGCTGGTCTTCTTTGCTCCTGAGCGGTGGGTCAACCTTCGCGGAGGGTCCGCGCTCCTCCATGGTCTCACGGGTAAACAACAGATAATTGGTGCTGGTCTCTCCTGTAACATTCTGACCCATATTCTGAGCCCATTCTAGGATATCCACAGAGCCACCTGCGCTCATGTGACAGATATGCAGATGAACATCAGTCTCAGCCGCCAACGTGATGGTTCTCATCACCGCCTCAGTCTCACAGATAGCTGGTCTGAAGTCACAGTGAGCCAATGGATCGGTCCTGCCCGACACTATCGCTTCTTCCATATATTTGTCAACGAGGTTACCGTTCTCGGCGTGCACCAGCAAGGGTCTATCCAGCTCCCCCAGAAGCTCCATGTGCTTGAGCAACGTGTAATCGCATGCAGCTAACTCCTTGAACCGGGCGATGAGGAAGCTCTTGAAAGCCGTGGCACCCGCATCCGCCACCTGAATAATATCCTCCTTTGGTACCTCTCCTGCTCCGCCGATGAAGCCGAAGTCAACGAGGCTCTTTTTATCAGCGATAGCCCGCTTCTCCTTGAATGCCTTGAGGGTAACAGTCGCGGGGACAGTGTTCGGCATATCGATAACAGTGGTCACGCCGCCTGCGGCTGCAGCGCGGGTCCCTGACTCGAAGTTCTCCCGCTCGGGGAAGCCGGGGTCACGGAGGTGAACATGCATATCAACCATGCCGGGCAGCACAACCTTGCCCCTTGCATCGATCACGCGATCCGCCTTGGGCTCGCTGCTATTCATTATGCCAATTATCTTACCGCCGTCTATCACTATGGATGACTGGGTGACCCCGGATGGGAGCACCGTCAAACCATTTTTAATCACAATATCTACAGTCAAAGTATATCTACAGGGCTATACTGACCTTTCCGGGTTAATATGTTTTCAGAAAATTAGAGGGGTACTATGATCTCTGGGCGGAGAGACCGTGATCTTATATGGGTCGTACCATCGATGCATGCGAGCTTACCCGAAAGCTCCCTGAAGGCAGTGAATGTCTCAACTGGGATAGGGTTCACGCCGAAGCCCTCAGTCAATATAAGGGTTAAACCGATATTCTCACCACCAGTCACCCCGAGACCTATCTCATAACCCAAGAAATACGTGAGGTCCTTCTGATCAACGCCACCCACAATAATCCCCCTTACGCCTTGCTTAACCGCCTCACGTAGGGCATCAAGGGTTACAACGCTGCCTCCCACGAGCACCTTACCGCTGTGCATAGGCTTGATCTCGCTGCTGGTCAGAGGAACATTACCTGCATCAACCACGGTCTCCAATATGCCATGGGTCTCGCCTCCGACCCCGAAGAGCCCATTAAACCTATACCCCTGAGTCTCAACCATGGCGCCTTCCCCGGGAAAGATCTGTGTAACAGTACCGGGAATAAAGGAGCTAACCTCGACAGGTACTGGGTGACCCTTTATCATCATCCGACCATTGGTCTCCGAGAAACTCTCGATAACGCCATCTATCGGCGACCTAGCCATCTTTGTCTGTCTACCGAAGAAGCTCCTCGCGATAGCGATCACCTCGTCTTTTTCCACGGTCTCGCCTGCATGTTTTACGAGGTGATGTTTCACGTCATCTGGATCGATGTTGAGGCTCCTGTGCAGTCTCAGCTCATGGATCTCCTGACTGGGGACCATGCCCTTCGCGATAACAGTGTCAGGCTCAACCTCGTTGTTCAGTTCTACGAGAACCTCGCCCCGGGTAGGAATTCTCCGCTCCTTAACGATCTTCAAAGACTCCATCAGTCACTCCCTCCGAGCGCCTCAAAAGGCAATAACCTCACAGGCTGTCTATACTTCTCCATGGGTCTCCCACGGGTATCAATGATCAACCCAAGTTTTCCACACCTAACCTGATGCCTAACCATCTTACCCCGCCCTGCGCCAATATCCAGCTTATTAGGCACTAGATTTACATCGATCACCTCAGAGCCCCTAACTGGGATCAGTGTTAATTCACCGTAGTTGAAGCTATGATACACCTTTTCTCCACCGGGTTTAGTGATCTCCACTCTGAGGGCTTCCTGCCCATCATTGAGGACGCCACTCGGCGCGATACATGTGCCCAAAAAGCCCAAGCTATGATTGGTGAATAGGTCTAGCGCGGTCTTCTTATCGTGGTTTATGAGGTTCCCAAGGGGCGCAGACATGTTCTCAGGGTCAAGGTATAACTCGGTGACGCCTGTGGGTTGAAGAGAGTCTAAGAGTATCATCAGTGATTCCTCAACGGTCTGGCTCTGGAAGGCGTCTCCCTTACCGATCACCAATTGGGTCCTCATCATGTTGATCAAGGTGGGCTCAAGAGCCTGATCAAACATATCACTGAGAGTCCTATCCAATACAACCCCCTTCAACCTTGAAGCTATCACCTTATGGTTATCCACCCCCATACGAATAGCCTCCCGCGCTATCGCGGACTGTATCTGTTTCTCCTCAGAGGATAGATCCAGATGTTGCTTGACCATCATGTTGCCTATTATGTTTCGGACGGTTCGTTCATCCATCATCGATGGCAGCCAGCGAAGCACCTTGTCGATCCCGGCTTCCTTCACTATGTTGCTGATACCATAGGTTAACCCAATTCCCGCGTTCAGCGACCGGTTGAAGACCCCGTTAAAGACCGAGTAGATATCCGTGGTGTCCCCGCCGATATCCGCTGCTATCAGGTTGACCCCAGTCTGCTGGGCGTACTCGTAGAGCATCCTGCCCACCATAGCCTGAGAGGGCACGATCCTCTCATCCGTCCACCGGGCTAGCTCAGGGTAACCGGGGCTATGAATAATCACATGTTCCATATAGGCATCGTAGATGGACTCCCTTGCGGGTCCAAGGTTCTCCTTGTTTATCAGGGGTCTGACGTTTTCCACCATCTTGAGGGCGTACCCGTCCTCACCTAGAACCCCCTCAACCTGCTCTTGAATAGCGACATTGCCGGCGTAGATCACTGGCAGGCTATACTCCTGACCGAACCTCGGCTTGATATCGCTGTCTTTGATGATCTCGGCCATCTCAATAACCTGACTGGTTGCGCCTCCATCGGTGCCTCCGCTCATCAACAGTATATCGGGTTTTGTCCTCCGCATGGCCGCGATTTTCTTGTAAATCGGTCTGTCATCGTCCTTGCTGAACTGATCTATTAACAGGGCTCCTGCGCCTAGGGCTGCGCGTTGGGCGCTTTCTCCGCTGATGTTTCCGATTACCCCGGTTATTATCATGTGGAGTCCTCCGCTTGCGTTGCTGCTGCAGAGAAGTTTGATGTCTGGGGTGATCTTGTTGTCTTGTAATATTTTGAGCCCTTTTTGTTTCTCGATCTGGTTTATCGCCTCGGCTACGCCTTTTGTTACATCGAGGGTGGGTTCTTCTACTGTTGTCTGGGTCTTTGCGATCCCTGTTATTGTTTGATCTTGTATGAGTATTGCTTTTGTAATGTTATGAGCGATGTCCACCAGAAGGTAGGTTTTCTTTTTCTCTTTGCTCATTTTATCATCAAATTTGAGTCGAAGCTAAGAGTATATATCATAACCGTTTTAATTTTAAAATACAGTTTTTATATTCAAATCATCATTTTAATATCAATGGAAGCTGAAACCCTAAAACCCCACGTGAAGGAGATCACAAGGGAAGGATTCAAACTACTGGAAGACGAGACCAGAAGACACATAGTATTCATGCTCCGAGACGAAACCCTAAACGTAAAAGAAATCGCAAAACGGCTACAACTCACACCACAAAACATCTACCACCACGTAAACAAACTCCAAGACACAGGGATAATACAATTAAACTATGAGCAACGAAACGGGCACCTCGTAGAGAGCTACTACTCGGTCCCCGCGGACACCTACATCTACTGCGACGACAAGATCACGGAGTCCAGCACAAGACGCTGCATGGATATCCTCTTCGGGCTACAGGAACTAGGGACTGGGATCAAACCCAGCCTAGAGACCGCCGTACAGTTAGAGGAATTACATGAAAAATACCAGACCACAGTAAACGACCCCATGAACGGTTACGAGTTCTGCGAACAATGCAGCTACTCGGGTTTCTTCATGAAATTCGGACCCATGAACCCGTTGCTCCTCAACAGGATATACTGGTACGCCAACCTCATCAGGATGAACAATGATGACTTCGAGGAGTCAGTAGAGAAAATGAGGAAACTACGAGATTTCCTCAGGGAACAGACTACCAACTGATCCGGTACGGCATCTGGTTCAGACACTGGGCGCCATTCTCAGTGATGAGTATAACATCCTCAATGTGTCCACGGTACTCAGTCTTGGAGTCGCGTCTATTGGGTTCATAGGTTAGGGTCATCCCGGGTTTCAGTGGCTGGTTATCTGTCTCAATCGGCCCAAAGCTGGGCGTATATGGCATGGTGTAGTCGTGCACATCTAATCCTATCTGGTGGCCTGTTCGTACGGTCTCGTTGAAACCCAGCTCCCGGTTGAGCTTGTTCGCGTGTTCAAGCACCTGATTTCCAGTCATGCCGGGTTTGATACCGTTTATCCCATCGATCTGTGCCTGCATCGCCCGCTCCATGTAATCCTCTGTAGCTTTCTCCCATGTCACATGCCAGTTACGCCCCATATCGCTGCAGTAACCCGTGTCAAGCCTCACCCCAACGTCGAGGCTCAGTGCATCCCCGTGTTTCAGGAACTCTGTGTTGTTCCCCTTGATGAACCCGATGCTGCTGTCGAAGCTGAACTCGCATGCTCCCAGCTCTATCATGTTGGCGTCCAGCTCCTTCTTCATATCAGTTACACGCCTACCCGGAGCAGTCTCCTCTATGAGTATGTGGAACGCTGCCTCGGTGATATCGATGGCTCTGCAGATCTCCTCGATCTCGTATACGTCTTTGATGCTGCGTTGCTTGAAGACGATGTCGCTGATGTCCCGCTCAGGAGTCGCAGGTATCTTCAACTCAGCTGCGATCCTGTACCACATCTGGGCACTCACCGTGGAGAGGTCGAAACACACCTTATCCTTATTATACTTCTTCAGGGCTTCAAGGGTCCCTTTGATGTGGTGCCCCTTCTCCTGTTTGATGGCGATAACCTCATCGTACTCGCCCGATGCCCGTACTCTTGGCGCCCCCCAGTGAGGCATAACCAGAGTGGTCTCACCGTCCGCGTCCATAACGAATGTCTGATGCTCATCGCCCAAGGCAGCGGGCAATACATAGATGGTGTTACTGGGGTTCTGCCTGATTACCTCATTGAAGAAGACGACCGCCTCATAGCCCCTCGACTGGGCTTCACTCATAATGGCTTGGCGTCTCCTCTTTACTGATTCATTCTGGTTCATGGATTAGCATGAAGCCAGCAGAGAATATGACGTTTATTATCAAGGCTTACCCGCAAAAGACTGGGTTTTTTATTACTGGAAACGATATCTTGAGATGTGACCAGAAGAAGCCCGGTTAGAAGAAGGATAGTCTCCCCACTTGCCGTCGGAATAATCGTCCTCTTATCGGTGTTGATATTCTGGAACCTCATCGCGGCGTATCGAGGTGGAGAAATCGAGGAAATCCCCGAGAACTACACCGAGACAGTTGAGGTGCTCGTCAACATGACGTTCTGGGTGAATAAGGGTGAATACACCATGCTAAACTTTGAGGCATTTAGAGGCGACAACCTGAACGTATCGGTGAAGGTGCTGGACGGGGGCCCCATCGACTATTTCCTGATGGAGACGGAGAAAAAAGAGACATTTGAGGGATGGATCAAAGGCACCCAGAACCGGTTCTACACATATGATAACGGCAAGGGTCTGAATGTAACTGATTCGGAGATCAAGTTTATCGCACCAGTGACTGGGAAATGGTATATTATATTGAGTAACTTCGGCAAGATTCTGGATGGAGCGACCCCCGTTGATGAGGTGCACCTCGCTGTAGTAGTCAAGCGCACGGGTCACTCAGTGGCCCAGGGATTCGGCTAACGTTAAAATATGCACCGGATGTCTATCAGGCATGCAGGGTTTAGATGGCTCGATTCTTTTAATCCACCACTGGGACACGGATGGACTCTGCTCCGCCTCATTGATCCTTGATGCTTTGAGAAGAGAGGATGTCGAGACGTGGACCCCGTTTCTGGGGACATTCAGTTTAACAAAGACGGATATCGCTTGGGCTCAAAGCTTCGACAGCGTCTTGATATGTGATATGGCGCTCCCAGCAAGAAACGTCGAGGAGATCGCCGAAAAAACCCGGGTTATCATGTTTGATCACCACCATCAGGAGCCCATCGATGGCATCAAACATGTTAACCCTGTTTCGGCGGGGGCGAGTGGCGATGAATACCCTTCCTGTACATGGGTGATAAGGGAGCATTTTGATCTCCCAGTATCGTTGAGGATTGTTCTCGGTTATGTGGGGGACCGGGAGCAGAAGATCAAGGATAATCCCCGGTTCTGGGCGTTAACTCAGGGATTCATGGAGAAGGAGGGGCTGGGCTTCGATGAGTTGCTGGAGATGGTGCGCAGGATCGACTCCAGCTACAATGTGGGTGATAGAGAGGCGGTGATGAGAGCCCCACATATACTCAGAGGGTGTAATGGGGAGAAGGCTGTCCTCGATAATGTTGAGTGGAAACGGAATCTTGAGAAACTCGAAGAGAAACTGGCTGAAGTATCATCTGAGTCCCCTGAAGTAGTGGATGGAATTCAGGTTAAGCGGTTGGATACTCCCTACGCCATCATCAGCCAGGTAACAAGACGCCTAGCATGGAACACTGGAAAAGACACAATTGTGTTAAACACTGGTTTCTTCAAAGACCAGGACCAACTGTACAGCCGCAGTAACATCGTTGACATGCATCACCTGATAGAATTAGCCAAGAAACACGGCTACAACGCTGGCGGGAAAAAAGATGTAATCGGCGCCATCATACCAAAAAAAGACACCGAGAAGTTTCTAGCAGAAACAATAGATTATATCAAGAAAAATAGGTGAAGGGTTAAACCCTCTTCACGATACGTCCAGGTGTTGCGCCTGTGTGTTTTCCCTTCTCTACCACTGCGACACCGTTGACATAGACGTATTCGATGCCCTTGGGGTGCTGACGCGGCTCCACTGGGGTGCCCATCACCTCAAGTCTATCATAGTTGAATACGGTGATGTCTGCGTGGCTGCCGGGTGTGATGGTGCCAAGACCCTTCAGGTGATGGTGTTCCGCTGCGGCTGTGCTCATCTTGTAGATGGCTTCCTCCAATGTGAATACCTTGATCTCTTTGACCATCTTGTTTATGAAGGCTGGGAAGGCGCTGAAGCTGTTCATCCCGGGTTTACGGTATGGGGGCATCTCCATCTCGTATGCCTTGTTGAAGACGCTCTGGTCTAGACTCAGGCTACCAAGGCTGTGCTGGAACATCAGTGCACGGTAAGGTTTCCACGGGAAGTTACCCGTGTCAGCTGTGCCCGCTGCGTAGCCCATGGCGTCCGGGTCCTCGCAGATGAGGTCGAACCATGTGTCAAGCTGCTGGGCTCCACGCTCAGCCGCCACCATGGCGATGTTCTTTCCCACGAGAGACCAATCAGTGTGCCTGCTGATCCACATATTCTCCGCCCACTGGGGGTTCGTGTTCGGGTTATAGGCTAACCTGATGAACCATTTTCCACTCTGAAGCGCATCCTTGATCTCCTCACGATAATCAGGGACCTTCAGCCACTCAGCGAATTTCTCTCGGCTACCACACTCCTTGAGCCATGGGAGCAGTATGCTGCTGAGATAGGGCATGATGTCGAAACCTCCGGGGAGGAACCATGGCATGCTATCGAAGCTGATGTCAAGACCCTCTGCAACGGCGTCATCGAAGAACTTCAGCGTCGCTCTGATGTTGTGCTCTTCTAAATAGTCGTAGCCTTCGGGGACGAGTCTCCAGCCGGGGGTCAGATGTGCGATATTGGTTCTTACACCGGTCACTCTGCAGGTGTTGATGGACTCCAAGAGTCCTTCTACCTTGTTGCTGCGGGTGTCGCCGAATTTCACCTGACGCCTTCTCCCTGTTCTCCTCCAGTGGGGGCAGTAGACTACGTTATCGTATTCTTTGAGCACCGAAACGCATTCGTTGATCTCATCCATGCTGGCCTGAACACCGGGGTCATAGTCCAGCCCGCTGCTCAAACCTATGGCTCCTTCTTCTAGCGCCATACGGATGAGTTGCTTCATATCTTCGAGTTCCTCCGTGGTGCTGTGGCGCTTGAAGTCGTTACCCATGACCTTGTACCGTATAGAGCCTTGACCAACGAGGGGTACGGCGTTCATGGAGACGCCTACTTCTTCTACCTTCTTGAACCAGCCTCCGAGGGTCTCCCAGTCAACGGTCCAGCCATAGTATTTCTTCATAATGTCGTTGACCTTTTCCCTTGGGAACAGGCTGTTCGCGGGGTAGTATTTGTGGGGCTCCAGCTCATCGATGTACTGAGCTGCTATGCCGGGTAGCCCCATCCAGTCACCGTATGGTCCTTGGCTTCCACCGCACTCTCCGCCGATGAAGGTGGTTACTCCCTGCATCACATAGCTCTCTGCTTTTGGGAAGAAGAGCAGGGTGCTATCGCCGTGGCTGTGTGCGTCTATCCAGCCAGGGCTGGCGTAGAGTCCCTTTGCGTCCACGGTCTTGACTGAGTCGCCTTTTACCTCACCGAGAGCAGCTATCTTTTTGTCCTTGACGGCGATGCTCCCCTTGTATGCTTTTTTGCCGCTTCCATCGATGATGGATGCGTCCTTGATTACAACATCGTATTCTTCGGTCACTTGATTCACCAAGTTATTGATCGTAATACAGTCAAAGGGATATAAAAAACCGG
>CAYUTB010000092.1:0-10052 GCA_964447425.1 uncultured Candidatus Bathyarchaeia archaeon | reverse complement strand
AAACAAAATTCCTTTAAGATAGCCTTACCTCACGTATGCCATGAAGCTTTCACGGAAAAAAATATTATCAATATTCATGTTGTTCCTGTTCTCAGGCAGTATTCTTGGTCTCGCTGCAAACATATTCATGCAGCCGAGTAAGGATACACCCACAATGACTGATACAGTTGTGATGGAGACAAGCAAGGGGATCATCGAGATCGAGCTTAACAGGGAAAAAGCACCCATAACAGTTGAAAACTTTGTAAACTATGTGAATGAGGGCTTCTTCGATGGGCTCTGCTTCCACAGGATAATAAAGGGATTCATGATTCAGGGAGGAGGCTTCTACACCAACGCTACATATAAGCCAGCTGGGGCCCCCATACAGATCGAGTCAACAAACGGGTTGAAGAACCTGAAGGGCACGATAGCGATGGCGAGAAGCAGTGATCCTAACAGCGCAACCAGCCAGTTCTTCATAAACACGGTGAATAACGCGAACTTGGATTACCCCAGCTTCGACGGATATGGTTACACGGTATTCGGCACAGTAACCGTGGGCATGGATATTGTGACGCAGATCGAGAACGTCGTCACTGATACATTGGATACGCCCTATGGAGCGATGCCTGACTGGCCAATCGAGCCAGTGGAGATCATCAGAGCCTACATGAAAGAAGCGTAGGTTTACAATCCTTTTCATAAAAAAATGTGGATGCCTGTTTCTACAGGCTGTGTACGATCTCACCGTTTATGATGACTTTCTGACACTTGGTCATGTACTCCAGTGGGTCACCCGATAAGAGCCTCAAGTCAGCGTCCTTACCGACTTTTAGGCTTCCAACACGGTCAGCTACGCCGATTATCTCAGCGGGTATTATGGTGATTGCCTTCAACGCGTAGTCGTATGGTAATCCATGCTTGACGCTGAGGGCGGCGCAGATGGGGAGGAACCTGATGGTGCTTCCTACTGCGTCAGTCTGTATAGCGAACTTGACCCCTGCTTCATGCATGATACGGGGTGTGTCATAGCCGAGTTCTCTCATCTCCCATTTACCGCGACTTGTCAGGCTTGGACCCCACACCGCTGGAACCTTCTTCTCCGCGATGTAGTCTGCGATCCTGTGTCCCTCTGTGGCGTGCTCCCAACTCATATCGACGTTGAATTCCTCGCATACCCTGATGGCTGTAGCGACATCATCAGCCCTGTGAGCGTGGGCTCTGAAAGGTATCTCCTTTTTGAGCACGGGTACAAGGGCTTCTAGTTTGAGGTCCTTATCCGGCATCTTATCTGGTTGGTCTGCGAAGCGCTCCTTCTTCTCCATGTAGTTTTTGGTCATCTGGAGCCATTCTCTGAGCACACCGGCTACACCCATTCTGGTGGAGGGCATCTTCTTAGCCTCCACACCGTAGACGCGCATAGGGTTCTCACCGAAGGCGATCTTCATGCCGCTTGGGCTTCGTATAACCATCTGGTCTACAGTTGGCTTGGGGGCAGTCTTTACCACCACCCCGTGTCCACCGATGACGTTGGCGCTTCCTGGGAGTATCTGAGCAGTTGTGATGCCCTCATGCAGAGCAGCAGATAACCCTGACTCGTCAGCGTTTGCCTTTATCCCATCAATCGCCCTCATGTGGGGAGTAGCTGGCTCGGTCCGTTCGTTACCATCGCTTCCAGCCCAGCCAACGCTCTCCTCCCATATGCCGATGTGGCAATGGGCCTCAACGAGACCAGGCATCACGTACTTTGCCTTAAGGGGCTTTACACCATTAGGTATCTTTACATCGGGGCCGATGGCTTTGATCTTGCCCTTATCGATGAGAATTACTCCATCATTGATGATGCCGTCTGTGATCGTGTTTACTTTTTTTCCGATTACTGCGATCATTTTCATCACTTTTGTATCGTTTTTCGATAAAGAATTGTTAATTCATAATAAATAAAAAAAGGGGGAAGATTACTCTTCGGGAGTCTTCTTCTTCATGAACATATCGTATCCGATCATACTTGCAAGCATGACGAACGCGATAACTATGAAGGCTAGTTTTGCTTCCGGTGGGTTCGGCGGGATACCTAACAGGTACTGGGATCTTCCGATGAAGAGGCTGTACCTTGTTAGTATGGTGTAACCGTATGCTGAACCAAAGCCTGCCATCATAGTGTACCGCGCGATCTTCTCTATCACCTTCATGGGTGCTGAGTCACGGATTGTGCCCGTGAACCAGAAGTAGAGGAGTACGCTTGGAACCATGATCTGGATCAGTATGTTGTTTATGGTCCCCATCAGGTCACCTGCGACAAAGAACGGTGTGTTCGCCTGCGCGATGATCTGGTCTAGGAACTGCGTGAAGATGACTGTCTTCAACGCCATACCGATACCTGTTCCGACGATGATAGCGAGAGGCCACCTGTAGAGGTAGAAAGTACTCTTGTTGAACCTCGCGTACCACATTAGACCGACGACCATAGTGAGTGCGAAGAGCAGCATCATTCCTGCGCTTTGACTCCACTGGCCGCTCCACTGGTTACGGATGTAGAGCAGGTCCTGAGATACAGCGTATCCTACGGCGGTACCTAGGTAAACTGACTCCGCGATACGGAACCAAGGGTTCTCACGGTAGAGTATACTGTAGATACCTAGCGTGAAGAAGACGCATAGCCAGATTGGTATTAGGTCAACCATTACTTTTCATCCTCCTTGGTCATGAAGTAGGCGATGTTGCCTATTATGACTAGAAGCACCACCAACAGGTGTGACGTGGAAACCGCGTCAACCCCAGCAACAGCGAGACCAGGTTTGCTTAGTAGTACCTCGTACTCTGCGCTCACAGTCAGTCCCGGCATAAGCGCCGCCATCTGACCCGAGTTTATGTACGGGATCATACCAGGGACGGAAACGCCGATGCACCCAACGATTATGGGCACTCCGTATGCGGTGTTCCATTGCCTGAGCCACTCCGGTGCTCCAGGTGTACCTGTCTCGAAGCTGATGATGAGGTCGACGTCATTGGCTGATTTGATGTCATCCATTATCGGGAACGAGCTTAGTGGTCTTCCTTCAACATAGTCGTTGGCGACTGTGTTCTGGAAGCTGGTCGCTAAGCTACCTATAGCGGTCTCCTGCCCTGGGATATAGCCTAGGTTGATCCAGTCCTCGCCGTAGACCTTGCCATAGTCGGCTGGGTCTACCTGTCCGATCAGGGTATCGAAGACCAATGGTCCTTCAACCCAGAAGGTTACCACTACTATTTTCACATCTTTTTCTAGGATGTGTTTCATGGTAGCCACGGACATGGGGAACAGTTCAGGCATGCCTGATGTCCCATACATTAGCGAGAAGATGACTGTATCTCCATCGTTTACCTCGTTTTCGACGTAGTTGTACCAATTCCTCGCATCGTTGCTGATGGGGATCGGTAGCCCAAGAGGGCTGATTAGTGGGAAGAGTACGAACAGCCAGGCTAATAGATAGATAATCCTAGTGTCAAGGTTCTGAACTTTTTTCATTATTGACATCTTACTCTTCTCCTCCTCCTCTAAGGTATCCACGTTCTATACCCATCAGTGTCCTGACAGCTAGCGCGATAGCGCCTAAGGCTGCACCGATCATGACTCCTCTCATGGTCGCCATGTTGGGTACTTCACGGATCCACAAGCTGATATCTGCAAGTACAGGCAACGCGTTCGTGAATAACGGAGCGTTACCCATGACCATTATGGTACCAGCTACAAGCACTATGCTTGACTCGATGTTCTTTGCCCTGAAGGCTCTGAAGGCAGCTGACGTGATGAAGAAGGCGATGATGCTGTACATCGTGCCTCCTAGAGGCGTCATAGCGTTTGTGAATATGTAGTTGAAGATCGCGTTGTTTGTGCCCAGCCCAAATTCAGCAAGTGGTAGGCCGGTCAAGGCCATGACTGCAGTGCCTAGCACAACGATGATACTGTATTCCCATCCTTCACTTTTTCTCTGGATTTTCTTACCGTGAACCTGAAGTATTGAGATCACGCCGACGAATGTAGCGCAAGCTACGATTATGAGAACCACAGTTTGCATCTGGTCGGCTGCGTTCTTAACAGGTGCGATATCGAGATAGTAGGGTATTACTTGTAGTAATGTCGCTATGATTGTCAAAGCGATTGGGATTTCAATTCTTTTTAATGCGTTACTCATTCATCATCACATCCTGAACAACGTTATGATTGCATTGCTACCAAATGTGGTAACAAGCGCGCCTAGAAGACCAAGGATAACGGCGAGTATTCGCCCAATGTCCTGTCCAGCCAGACTGCCGATTAGTTCTGCGTCATTGCCTAGATATGCGCCTGCAGAGTAGATCTCCTCACCGATCAGACAGTAATCTGTCGTAACAAGGAAGAAGGGGATCTGAGATGTCTGAGCAGTACCCGCGATTTGCATAGCACCGATCCGTGCCCCTGTTTCTGCTAGCTGAAGTGATTCAGCCCAGTAAGCACCGACCATGATGTTTGCACCAGGTCGCTCCCTCATCATCATCCCCATGTAACTACTTGAGAAACTGAACTGGTTGTTGCTGAGGAAAACAATCTTATCCTGATTGAACTCATCGCCCTTACCAGCGAGCTTAAACTCAGTCTCAACTATATCAGCTGCAATAGGCCATACCTCTGGCTGCCTAACAGGCACCGTAAGATCTGCACCTACTTCGATACATCGTTTAGCGACGTAGTTGAGTACACTGAGGCCTGCAAGTGTTTGAGGCCCAGTAGTCGCTGCCCTAAGGTCAGCGATACCGTGACTGCAATATACTGGCCTGCCCATCTCCACAGCTCGACCTATCGCTTCATCGATAGCGTCAATACCGGGGATGCGGCGCAGCTTTGGCACTTTTCCACCTTGTGATTGCTTGATGTAGTATGCCACTGCACCCATTATAACGAGCAGACAGACTAACCCGAAGATTCTGCCTGAGATTAGAAACGCCATATTTTTATGTCTCCTTTCTCCGAATGGTACTACAAGTCATCGAATATATAATATTCATCCTTGAGTTAACCTAAAATACGGATTTTAGATACTGTTTCACACATTTTGTGCGGAAATTTCTAAAAGGGGACCGGGGTTATCTCATTATCTTGAACGCCTCAACAGAACGGATTCTGCTTCAATATGTTCTGGATAAGACAAAAGACGAGGAGCTTGATCTAGTTGAGGCGAAAGAGGCGCTCACTATCACGGAGGAGGCGCTCTTTGAGATCGTTGATGAACTCCGTTACAGCGGCTTGATCGATGTGAGAGGTGACAAGATCTCTGCTTCGCTGGATCAGAGGCTTGAGTTAGCGGTTAAGGCGATTCAGCTTGGCGCTGATCCTGAGAAGGTAAGCAAGTCTCTAGGGTGGCTTGAATTCGAGGAACTCGTTGCCCGCGTATTCAGGGAGAACGGGTACAATACGAGGAGCAGGTACAGGTTCAAGGCTGAGGGGAGAAGATGGGAGATAGATGTACTTGCAACCAGTTACCCGTATATTATCTGCGCCGAGTGCAAGCACTATACTTCTGGAATGGGAAACAGCACCGCGAGAAACATCATAGAGATCCACATCGAGAAGACAGAAGTCCTCAGCAAACACATCGAGGAGGTAGCGAAAAAGATCGGGGTCCAGAGCTGGAAGAACGCTGTACTGGTTCCGATAACATTGACGCTTTCCCCCACACGGATGAACATCTATAGGCGGATGCCGAGTGTCTCGGTGCTTACTCTCCCCAGTTTTCTATCAGAGTTTCAGGGGTATCTTGAGAGGTTGATCAATTACCCGGTTGATATCCCCGAGTATAAGCCAAAGCCGAAGCAGCTTAAACTAAAATAATTTAGCCTCGGTTAATTTGATTGAATCTTTTAGGCTGGCTAAAGGTAACGCCTAAAAGCGACCGGTGATGAGTGTGCGCAATGAATAAGAAAAGCATCGCAGCATCAGCCATAATCGGAGGCATATTGATATTTGCTATCAAGATCTATGCCTGGGTTATCTCTGACTCTGTTGCCCTGCTCTCAGATGCCTTGGAGTCCATAGTGAATATTCTGGCATCTGTCATGATGTTTATCAGTGTCTGGATCAGTGCGAGGCCTCCGGATGAGAGCCACAGGTATGGGCATCAGAAGATCGAGAACATATCCTGTTTCATTGAGGGTTTCCTAGTCATCATCGCAGGCGTATTGATTGGTAGAGCAGCATATGGTAGATTATTCAACCCGGTGATGTTGGAGAAGCTGGACTACGCAGTGCTTGTCTCGTTATTCGCCACCAGCCTGAATGGGCTCTTATCATGGTTATTGATGAGGACAGCCTCAGAGACCCATAGCATGGCGCTTGAAGGAGACGCAAAGCATCTACTATCAGACGTAATATCATCAGTTGGCGTCGCCATAGGGCTTTTCCTCGGAAAGATGTTCGGCATACCGCTCGCGGACCCAATCATGGCTATGATCGTTGCTTTTTTGGTTTTGAAGATGGGGGTGGACCTCGTCTTGAAGGCCGGGGGTGGGCTGATGGATGAAACCTGCAATGATGCTGAAGAAGACATCAAACGCATAATGGATAGACACAAGACAAGCTTCGTTGACTACCATAATCTGAGGACTAGAAGAAGCGGGGACAAAGTCTTCGCCGAGCTACACCTCAGCTTGGACGGCAGTTTATCGGTCCAAGAGGCACATGACTTTACAGATCATCTTGAGGAAAATGTCAGAGATGAACTGCCAAATGTGACCCTGACAATTCATATTGAGCCAGTAAAAAATGGGGAAAAAGAGGATTAGCCGCTAATCCCGCTGGTTTTCTTCTTTACTGTGAATAAAGTCGCTGAGGCTACTCCAACCGCGATAAACAGAGCGGGGAGAGGAATCCCTGTGCTTGTCTCTGTATCAGGTTCTGGTTCTGTCGCTGTTTCTTCTACTTGGAGAATGGTCCATGTGCTGAAGTGGGTGGTTTCGGCCTCCAGTATGTTCTCATCGGTGAGTGTGCTATCAACTGTTTCCCATTCGGCTCCGTTCCAGTAAGCCCATGATAGCTTCTCCGTTTCCATGTTCATCGCCTGCACCTGCACGGGATCGATCTCCATGCCTAGCCGTGCCTGAGTTATGGTGGTGTTTGGCTCGATCTCGCAGTAGAAGCCCAAGTGTTTCTCGGGCGCTTCTACCGCAGTGGGTTTACTCTCCCTGAGTTGAATCTCCAGCTTTAATGCGTTGCCTGAGTCAACCTCCAGTTTGAGCATCTTCTGCTTGTACTGGTTCTCAGCAGATACCGTGATCTGCATCTGGTTTGTGCAGTTGAGGTACATGGCTGAGTTGCTGAACTGCAGCATAGTTGCCTGGTTTCTCTCGATCTGGTGTTGGAAGCCCTGAGGAACCATGTTTGTGTAGTCGAAGGAGCGGATACGTTCAGGTGCCCCGGGAACATCCGGTTGCCCTGATTCTTTTGGTGTGCCCTGCTCCAATATAGTCCATAGGCTGAAGCGTGTGGTGTTTGCCTCAAGGAACCCAGTCTCGGTTAATCGACTCATCACAGGCTCCCAATCGGAGCCATTCCAGTAGCACCATGTCATCATGCTCATGTTGAGTTCCCGGGTCATCTCCATCTCTAGCTCGGTGGAGTTCATATAGTACCGGAGGGTGGCGTTAAAGGGATCAGTGGAGTTGGTCTCGAATGACATGTAACGGTTAATGCCTGTTTCGGGTTCCGGGATATCCTCAGGAGGCAACCCTTGGGCGTGTACCTCCAAGTACATGTTTCGCTCGGTCCTGATGTTCATCGCCAGATGCTGAATTCTTACCCCCTCTTCGCTGGTCATATTCATCGTCATGTTTCTGGAGCAGTTGAGTTCCATCACCATGTTTTGGAACTGAAACAACTGGGGGACGCACCCGTTGAGGTTATACATATACTGGTTAGGGATGATATCGGTCCTGTTCACCCTCAAAGATTTCCCTGAATCAGATGTACCGGGTGGATCAGGTATGTTGGGGGGATTTGCCTCAGGGCTCACGGCTTGAACCAAGGGTACAAGTGTGCCTGTTAGAAGTGTCAACGCGACTATTATCACAGATATTTGATTTAATTTCATATCTCTTCGAATATATGTATACGTAAACTATACTTTAGGGACGCCGCGAAACAAGATGGAATAGATGTTCCAGCAGAAAGAGAAAATTAGTTGAGCTTCGCGTATTTCGCTAACTGCTCAGCTTCTTTGGCTAGGTCAAGCTCTTTGAGGGTCTTCTTTGTTGGTATTCCCCGCTCATCCCAGCCTCGTTTCTGGTAGTATGAGCTCAGTAGCTTGTCGTATTTTTCCATGTCGAGGTGTTTGCCCGCCAAGGGTCCCGTGGGTAATGGATGCTTGAACCATCTTGCCGGGGGGTAATCCATCTCGCGGCTCCACTCGTCACCGTATTCACGGACCCAGAATGCGCGGATCAATGCGTATACTCTATCGCCCATCTTCCACATGTCGTTGAGGCTCATCTTGACGCCGGTGGCTGCCTCAAAGTATTTGGGGTAATCCTCAAGTGGGTACCCTAGCTCGATCCATGGGAACCTGCAGGCTACTATGGTCTCGAACATTCCACCCCTGATGCGCTGGAACTCGATTACCTTGTCCGCTTTCTCTGGTCCGTATCCGTCTCGGTTTCCGCTGCTGATCTCCCAGCTGATGACCCACGCGTCCTTGTGGTGTGCACCGATTGGGCTTGTTCCGAAGCTCAACGCCATACCGGGGCAGTGATGACAATCATAGGCACTGACCTCTAACCCCTTTACGTGGATGGCGAAATCAGGTGACTCTCCACCGATCTCCTCAGCTGCCGCTTTGGTTCCCTTACCGAAGATAGCCCCCATCCCCTCCATGTTCGCCATCTCATAGATCAGCTTCTTGGCTCCCTCAAAGTCACCGAACTTTAGATCCATGTCCACGAGACCCTTCTCGGCGCACTCCATGGCAAAGCCTATGCAGCTACCCGCACCGATAGTGTCCAAGCCTAGCTCGTCACATATCCTGTTGAGGGTGCCTATCTGCGCTAGGTCGCCTATGCCGATGTTTGGTCCGAGCATGGTGACGTTCTCGTAGTCTAGCTCGGATTCTATTCCCTCGCTGTCTATGATGGTGTTTCCGCAGATCATGTTGCAGTTGGGGCAGCCCCGTTGGGTGACTGTGGCTGCGTGTACCGCGTCGCCGTTGACGTTATCGATGTACTCGAACTGTCCCTCGCTGAAGTTGCGTGTGGGTAACGCGGATGCTGTCTGCATCATGTCGGCTGCCTGCATGGTTCCTACTTTCTTCCAGAAGGGGAAGGCATCAAACTTGGGGATCTTGTCGAAGCCTTCTTTTCCCAGTTTCTTTAGCTCCTCGGGGTGGGCGGCTGGAACTTCTTTTTTGCCGTTGAATATGAGTGCCTTGAGGTTCTTGCTTCCCATGACCGCACCCATTCCGGGTCTTCCACCTGCTCTGCCCTTCTGAGCGACGACGGTGGCGATGTTGCTGAGGTTCTCACCGCTCTGACCGATGATGAGTACGCCTGTGGCTTTACCGTGTTTCTCCATTAGCCAGTCCTCTGTCACGTAGCTGTCCTTGCCCCAGAGGTGCCCGGCTTCCAGTATCTCCACCTTATCGTCCAAGACTGAGATGTAGACGGGTTTCTTTGCCTTGCCAGTCACTACGACCGCGTCGAGTCCGCATTTTCTCATGTTTACCGCTGCGCGGGTCCCAATGTTTCCATCGCCGTAGCCTCCTGTGAGGGGGCTCTTGGCGGCTACCACCATCTTCCCGCTGTTGGGTACAGTGTATGCGGTGTATGGTCCCGCTGCGAATATGAGCATGTTTTCGGGTCCGAGGGGGGCAGCGCCTTTGGGTAGTTCATCCCATAGGAGTTTGACTGCGAGTCCTCTTCCGCCGATGAAGCGTTTGGCTATGTCCTCGGTGTAGGTTGTGATCTTTGATGTTCCTTTTGTTAGGTCTACTCTGAGGATTTTTCCATTCCATCCCTTCATGTTTATCGGATATCTGAAGGGTTATCATGCTTAAGCCTTTTACCATCGA
>CAYUTB010000091.1:5422-10081 GCA_964447425.1 uncultured Candidatus Bathyarchaeia archaeon | reverse complement strand
TACATCTCCTTGAATGCGTCGAGAAACGGCTTCGCGCCATCAGTCGTCCTCAGCAGATTCTGACCTTCCTCTTCTATACGCCTCAAGTATCCTTTTTCCTCAAGGAACCCGATGTGTTCCTGCCCAATCTTACTGTTTAGGCTACACCTGTGAATAATGCCGGTGAAGGTCCGTGGGTTTCTGCAGTAGGTGAGTATCTCCCAGTAGATCTCGTAGAGAGTTCGTTTGCCCTTCATCCCTGCAGTATCCTGTCAAGTTTCTTCTCTGCTTCCCCGGTTGAACTGAGGCGCTCGTCCCATTTCGCTGTGAAGCGGTTGATTAGAGTCGGCACATAGAGCCCTGCTACCCCAATCCCTGCACTCGCTATCAGCCCAAACCACTGCCCTATCATCATAATGCCGCCCAGCGGATAGGTTCCTGTGAGCAGAGCCTGAAGCTGCGGAATCGCAGTCAGTAGCAGGAATGCTCCCACTATCCTGCTCCCGATGCCTAGTCGCTGTATCTTGGCTTGATTCTCCCTGTAGAAGGCTAGGCTCTGCACGATGACTCCGATGATAGCATCATCATCCTCTGGACCTATCCCCTCAAGCTCATCGACTATCTCCTCATGCTCACTCATCAGCTCAGCGCTCTTGATAATCCAGTTTATCGCGACTACAAACCCCACAATTATTAGCCCTATGTAGGGGAGTTGCTCAATCTTGATTACGCCCTCAACTAGGAATGGGGTTACTTTGGGCATACCATACGCCATGGAGAAGGCTATGGCGAATGCCCCTCCGATTAGGTTGGCTATTACTAGTCCTTTGAAGCTCTGGAGCTCGATTTTGATTCTGTTTAGAGTTGTTTGTTCCATTTCTTATTACCTCTAAATACAGACTGCAAGTATATGAAATATAAGGCACTATGAAAGAATGTTACATACCTTAATTACATTATGAGAACAATAAAGTGCATAAATTAAAATGAGTAATGAAAATTAATGACTGTAAATAGCCATCACTCAATTGCATACAGGTTTGAGATATTATTTGGTTGATTACCGCCATATCGCCTTGGATTAAACTGATATGTAGAGAAGGATAATATTGGTATATGAAGATCAAAGCAATACTCCTCGACTTCGGTGGGACGCTCTCAGATGGGAGACTGGACTGGGACCCTTACCATGAATCCATCAAAAGCTACCTCTCAAGCCACGGATACTATATCGAGATGCCGAAACTCAAGAAATCTCTCCGCGCCGCCCTAGCTGAACTGGAGAAGGTCAGGTCAAAGGGTAAGGAGATGAAGTTTGAGGAGGTCTACGCCATCTTTCTCAGCGACCTAGAGATAAGATATGATGGCGTGATGCTTGAGTGGCTTCACATGAATTTCAGAAAACACTACAAGACAAACTTCTATCCATGCATCGAGGGCGTCTTAAAGAAGCTGGCTCAGAACTACAAGGTAGCTCTCATCAGCAACACCATGAGTGATCAGCCGAAACTCCTCCTACAAGAAGCAGGGTATGACCAGTACTTCGACTTGATTATAACCAGTCAAGAACTAGGTATAAGGAAGCCGAATCCAAAGATATTCAAGACTGTGTTGGGGGAATTGGGGGTCAAACCAGATGAAGCTGTTCACGTCGGAGACAGCGTGGAGGCTGATATGTATGGTGCACGCGACTCAGGCATCACAGGCATTTGGATCAAGACACCGGAACAGGCGCCTTGGAACGGCTACGCCATAAACAGTATCTGTGAGTTACCGGGATTCCTCGAAAAGATCAGTGATTAAACCTTTTACAATTATTCTCCGTAGCCAGTGAATAAGAGAAAAAGATGATGATGGAACATCATTTACCTGTCAAATGGAAGAGTAGCCCGCGTAGCGGTCCAGTTCTCCCCAGTTCTAGCGTCCAACACTAACCTACCATCCCTCACATGGACAGCTGTTGCTGGCTGAGACCTGGTAGATATCGCCCAGAGTATCTGCCTGCTATCATTCATATCTATGTCATCATTAACACAAATGATTAGCCTGCATCCCCGCAGCTCATCATAATCCAATAATCCAGTAACATCACGTATCTTAGGGTCTAATCTTACGACGCAGAGACACTGGTTACCCGGAGACAGGAGAGAAGCATTCATTATACCCGGTATTTTCTTTGCTTCTTCTATCTGCACCTCGCCACTGGGCTGCGCCACTGGGCCTGTCGCGTCAAGTATCATCTTTGAGGATACCCCGGCTTTCACACTAGAGGGGTCAAGCCACTGACTGTAAACAGTCCCAACAATGTTTACGCCCGACCCAGACACAAAGTCGCACCTAGAAGCAATCGCCTCCAAGACCTCGCCTGTGTCAGATAGATCAGTACCCTCTGGGAGAACCCCCACCAGTTTCACGTAATGATCAAGCCCAAGCAAAAGAAGACTCATCTGCTGAGCCAACCCCGGGCTACCTCTCACAGTGTCCTTGAGGGTCATGAAACACGCGAAGTGAGTCCCCCAGACAGGCCATATAATGTCGTCTAACGCGGGAGTGTGGATGAAATCCATCATGGCTCTGGATATTCTAGCCTGCTTCGGGAGCCCGCTTAGCAGAAGATGCTCAGCGGAGTTACTTGGGGCAACTGCCATGAATATTGAGTCTTTTCGACGTGTGATGGCGTTTACCTTGAAGAGGTTTCTCGTTGAACGTCCACTTATGTACCCGGTGTACTCTGTGAACGGTCCTTCGTTTTCCTCCTCCAGCATGACCTGTCCTTCAAGCACGATCTCAGCGCTTGCGGGCACCGGCAGATCAACGGTATCACACCTCACTAACTCCATAGGCTCACCCATCAATGCGCCAGCCTTATGGTACTCATTTGTGATCTTCGCGGCGGCAGCCAGATACAGGGCAGGATGAGCGCCGATGACAACAGCGCTGTCCAGTGGCTCACCTAGAGCCTTCGCCTTCTCAACATACTGCCACATATGGCCTCGGCTATGGAAACTTACACCGAACCTGTCCTTGCCCTGAAGATGCATACGGACAAAGCTCAGGTTTACTTCTTCTTTGTTTTCAGGGTTTCTAGCCAAGAAGAGCCCCGCCGTAATGTAGCGTCCTCCGTCCTGTTCATAGAATTTGGGTATGGGGAGTGATGTGAGATCGATTTTTGATCCTTTGAAGTTTAGATCTTTCACGGGGCCAGAGTTAACCTGTATTGGGTCTTTGTCCTTACCAAAGCGTCTATTCCATTCATCATAGAAACCCAGTCTACTCCCAGCGTCTCGGGTGTTCTCATTTACAGCGTGATTGATCCTTTCTACGGTCCCTAGAAGATTCACCGCCATGGGGATAGAGGACCCTTTGACGTTCTCAAAGATGAGGGCGGGGTTACTTCTCAGACGCTCCATCTCGGTGACATAAGAGGTTACATCATATTCCCAGCTGATGGGCTCCTTCACAAATCGAATCTGATCAGGCGCCTTCGCCTTCAATTGAGCCAGATAGGTACGAAGATCTTTCATGGGTTACGGGATGACATAGAACGATAAAAGATTTGATTTAAAAAATGAGTTGGGGGGTTACTTGACCACGTTTTTGATGGCTCGTACAATCTTATCGACATCGGGCAGGATATGGTCTTCAAGTTTCTTGTTAAAGGGCAGCGGAATATTGGGGTTAGCCACACGAGCCACAGGCGCCTTTAAGTTATGATAACCTTTCTCCGCGACAACAGCGGCTACCTCAGCCGAGAAACCGCAGCGCTCATAATCCTCATCCACAACCACCAGTCTGCCGGTCTTGGCTACGCTCCGCAGGATCGCTTCCTCATCCAATGGCACAAGTGTTCTGGGGTCGATCACCTCGACACTGACCTTGCCCTTGAGCTGGTCGGCTGCTTTGGCTGCCTCATTCACCATCTTGCCTATGGCTACTACTGTGACATCGGTGCCTTCACGGACTAGATTGGCTACTCCGAAGGGAATGCTGTATGATTCCTCGGGTACATCGCCTTTCATGTTTGTTAGCTGTACGTGCTCGAAGAAGACCACGGGGTTAGGGTCGTTGATGGCGGTTGCTAATAGCCCTTTTGCGTCATATGGGTTACTGGGTACAACGATCTTCATCCCGGGCATATGAGCATATAATCCATAGAGGCACTCGCTGTGAGTGGCTGCTCCGCCTCCACGTGCACCATAGATGGCTCTTAACACCATGGGAACATGCACGTTTCCCCCAGTCATGTAGGTGGTCTTGGCCATCTGGTTCAGTATCTGGTCCATGGCGACGAGCCCAAAATCGATGAGCATCAACTCAACGATGGGCTTTGAGCCAGCGATGGCTGCACCAACGCCTGCGCCTATGAACGCGGTCTCAGTAATCGGAGCATCCCTGACTCGTTCCTTACCGAATTCTTCCTTCAGTCCCTTTGTTGCGGGTCTCCAAGGCGCCGCCACGTTCTCACCGAAGAGTATTACGTCTGGGTCGGCTCTGAGTGCGTCTCTCTGGGCTTCGCAGATAGCTTCGGCGTATGTGATTGTTCTTGCCATCTAGATTTCCTCCATGAAGACATCTTTGTATGCATCCAGTAGCTCCGGCTCTGGGCTTCCTATCGCGAAGTCTATTGCTGCCTCAACTCTCTTAGCCTCTTTGTCCCTGATCTCAGCGTCAATTTTCTCT
>CAYUTB010000091.1:0-5322 GCA_964447425.1 uncultured Candidatus Bathyarchaeia archaeon | reverse complement strand
TGCTGCCTCAACTCTCTTAGCCTCTTTGTCCCTGATCTCAGCGTCAATTTTCTCTATGAGCACTCCTTCCTTCATGAGTTTCTCCCTGTAGCATTTTACGGGGCAATATGAACTCGCCTCATCATCGTTGAGTCTATAAACCTTGTACTCAAGCAGGGTGGGACCATCTCCACGTCTCGCACGTTCAACTGCTTCACCCACTGTCTCGTAGACTCTCTCCACATCCCAACCATTGTGACTGCTGCCTGGCATACCATATGCGGGCGCCCTGAGGCTGATATCGGTGATGCTGAGCTGAGGATAATCGATCTTATGACCCAGCATCGTCTGCTCCTCGGGGCTACTATTCTCACAAACAAACACCAAAGGTAGTTTCCAGCACGCGGCTAAGTTCAACGTCTCCTGCACGCCGCCCTGATTGCTGGCTCCCTCACCGAAGTAGCTGACAGCGATGTTATCTGTACCCTTTATTTGATTGGATAAGGCGTAACCCGCTGCTGTAGGTACACTTCCACCCACGATGCCATTCGCTCCTATTGCGCCTGCATCTGGGTCAAATATGTGATAGGCTCCACCCTTGCCCTTGTTCGAGCCTGTTACCTTTCCAGCTATCTCAGCCATCATCTTGTTGATATCAGCGCCCTTAGCGATCAAATGACCCAAAGGCCTGTGAGTGCTCCCTATCTGATCCTCTTTTCTGAGGTGCGCGCTTACACCTGCTGCGACGGCTTCGCCCCCTGTGTAGAAGCTGACATGCCCAACTTTTCCCTCGTTTATAAGAACACGTACACCGTTCTCGAAGGTTCTGATGGCTACCATAGAGCGGTATAGCTCTAATTTAATTGATTTCGATATATCTGCCATAGCCTATGAGATGAATCACAGAGCTATGAGTTTAACTACTCATAAAATTCGAAAAAACTGAAGCACATGATAGAAAATAACAACTGCAAGTCCAACTAGCAGAGCGGGGTGAATTGATCGGGCGTGGTATCTTAGACTACCCGTTTCTGGGAGGTATAGTAAGACAACTCCGGAGGAGATTATTATAAAATAGAGTCCTACTCCGGACCAGATCATCCAATTGTTGAAATCAAGCAAAGGCATCGATAATATATGTGAAATAACAGGCACCAATGAAGCAAAGCCTATATAACAATGAGATTTGATGCGTCTTTCATCCTGCATAGGATTGACAGTGTTCCAGAAGTAGAGGAATGAGCAGCAGACTACGCTAATTAGACTGAGCCATCCTGATAACTGTGAAAACATAGCGGTTACTCCTTCTCATTTGGGGCGAATTGTGCGTATCCCCAGTTTGACTCATCCTGCACAGCTGTCTTAATCATATTCTTTACACTATTCAGGGTAAATGGGAATAGAATGCCAAGACTGATTATAGTTGGAGCGGTATTCCAGAGAAAATGTAAGATAGCGGATACCAAAGTACCGGGAATCAGATCTTTTCTATCAATACTCCCCTTCATCGCCTTCGCTAAGCCAAGTGAGCGCGCGGCAATACTGCTCCAGAGAATATGCATCACGCCTGTGAAGGATCTGATCAAGATGGCATACAGAGGGGGATAAATGCCTTTAAAGACCATCTCAGTAATGTACCAAAAGTTCTCTAAACCTGCAAAACCGGCTCCAGCAGCTGCCCCATAAACCATTCCATCAAGATGATCGTTGAATTCGTTTTTAAGCCGGGTATTTTGGGCTATCCAGTATACACCAGCGATCTTAATGGGCTCCTCGATGAAGCCAGCTCCACCCACGCCGAGAAAGGGACTCGTGATTACTGCATTAAGAAGACCAGCGATTATACCGCTGAAAGCACCCCATCCAAAACAGTAGGCTATTAAGGCTAATGGCTCTCGCTCATACCGGTCGCTCTTGATGATGTAGAAGAGAAGAAACAGGGGTACAGCGTATCCCGCCAACGTGAATCCGATGTATGTGAGCCATTCTCCACCATAGCTGATCCCAAGTCCTGCTATCAACAAGACAAACGCCAAAATCAGATATCGAACCATCGATTTCTGGGTTCTATTCAAAAAAACAGATGAACTAGGCGGGAGAATCATGGGACTGGGGTGGAAGAGGGAGATTACAGCCTCTTTAATCATCTCGTTTACCGTCAGCTTGTATTCAGGGTTCTCTATTATGCCTTTTTCCAGCATCCACTCCACCAAACTGTATCCGCAAATCGGGCAAATTTCATCATCCCGGTTTACAGGAGTTCCGCATTTTGGGCAGAATATTTGCTTGGACAAGATGGGTATTATTCGTGATACGGGGTTAAAGCATTATCCCAGAGAAAAACGGAGCCTCGAGAGGAACCGAAAAAACAGGTTTTTACGCATTCATTAATCTTATACCGCCCTAAGGAACTCAACACTTGCCTAGGAAACGTGACAAAATTAGAGGGTTAAATCGAGGCAAAAGTAAAGGTCGTAATTGGGCCATAGAAGCGGTGCCTATAGGTGGATTCTAGAGACCCAGTAGTTTAGCGATTAATATCGCGGGGGTGATAGCAACTGTGGCTGTAGTATCTGAGAGGCTTGTAATCGCAGGTATCACGATGTTATCAGGGTTTAGACCTCGCTCAAAAGAGATATGGGCGCTCCAGAGCGCGAAGATCGAGATCACCAAGAAACTCAACAAGTTAACGGTCAAAGCAACAGAGATAAGATAGAATAAGCTAGCCCCCTGACTAGCGGATAAAAGATAAGAGACCACCCCGAAGACAACGTGGATAAAAGCCGCCGGAAGCTCCACCTGAACAATGAACCTACCTGACTCTCGTAACTCTTCCAAGAAGCTCCGCGCATAACCAAGGGCTATACTTGTAGTCATACTTGAGCCAATAATTGAGCCAACGTTTCCCAGACTATTCGTTAGCGCTGGATATAGAATCATCAAACCGGGTTTAGCTTTTAGACTAGGGCCAAGATTGGTTAATAGTACACCGTTTATGCTGCCGAATAGGCTTGAGATAATCACCACGAAGGTGCCCTCACGCAGGGCTTGTTGGAAGAACTTTTCACTCCGCATCAATGAGGCTAAATAGCCCATGGAGGCGAGGATTAGGAAAAAAAACAGGACAAGAACAGAATAATAGGCTCCACCCCAGAGAACAAAAAATATCACTCCTACAAAGAAGCAGGTAACCACGATGTCGTTGACGCTTGCGAGGATCGGGTATACGATTATATCCGGGTCCAAACCACGGTTGAAGGTCTCTATGGCTATGAAGCTGGTTAAAGGTATACTGGTCAGCACAGCCAGCATGCAGGCAACGGTTGGGACACAGATAAACAGGAACCACTGGTTTAACAAAGCAGAGCCATTAACGAGATTAATAACAAAACTAAAGGAACCTAAAATCAAAGTATCAATAACGGTTATCACTAAGACGGACTTCACGAGCCCCCAGTATGCATCGGTGTTCTCTCTCAACTGGGGCTTCACGAGACCGAGATGTAACATTGTGGAAAGGTTACCGCTAAAGATACCTCCGATCCCACCTCGTATTGTGAGAATCGGGGGGAATAACGCGAGAATCCAAGGGCTCAAACTGAATTGAGGGGTGAAGACCGCCATCAATCCACCCGCGAAGAGGCTGATGATGTTAAAGCTTAAGCCAATCAGAGTCTGACCTGGGACGGTCTCAAAGAATAGGCGAATTCGCCTCTGAAGTGCAGTGGTTGCCCCAAGAGTATGCTCTCTCCATATACGTTCACGGAGCAGATTGCCCCACGGGTAATTAATTGATGAATATTTAAAGGTATCAGGGATATCAGGTGTCGCGGTTTCTACGGGTTTTTTAAGACGTACATTCTTAGACTAGGTGAGAGATATGAACCCAATCGCAGTTATAGCGGGATTTGTCGTACTACTAGCCATATTGATCTACTATCTACAGAGTAGAGAGAGAAAACCTGAGATGCCGAGGGCGGTGAAGGATTCTAATGAGAGAAACATAGTCAAGGTCAGAGAATATGATGCACAGTATAAGGCAGAACAGGCAAAAATAGAAGAGGAGAAAAAAACGGAGGAACCTAAGGTAGAGGAGCCGATTCTTGAGAAAGTCACTGATGAGCTGGTCATTGTGGAGCCTGATGTTGATGATATCGCTGAGCTCGCAGGTGTTGGCCCAAAGTATCAGGAACTATTAAGGGCAGCCGGAGTCAAGAGCATCAAGACGATCGCAGATTCAAACGCAGAGGAACTCCATGCAATGCTTCTAAAGACCAATGAAGAAACGGGGATCACCAAACGCCCCCCCACTCTTCGAAACGTAGAGAATTGGATCAAATCCGCTGGTTCTCATTAAGCCATAAGATTCCATCTTTTTTTATTATCAACCCTGATTCAATCAAGCCGTCGAGCATGTGCTGCGCCTGGTTGCGCCACCTAGGCTCACCGTTGGGGAGAATCATATGGTCAGCGGCGTAAAGCATATTCTCGATGTCAAGATACATTTGTTCTAGGAGTTTTTCTTCGCTTGATGAGCCGAGTCTGTGAAGAGCATTCAAGATGGGTTGAATGTACTCTGGCTTTGTGGTGCGCCTCTCCATGACGGGAAATATCTAATTGGTGTTGAATAAAGCTATACATATGAGTAGCTTCAGGGACGAGGAGATAAGGTTCGACTTACTGCGCAAGTACAGCGCCAACCAGTGGGGCAGATACCCAAACGATGTCATCCCATTGACTGCAGCGGACCCCGATTACCGCGCAGCCGAGCCCATCAGGAGATCAATCATCGATATCGCCGTAGACGGCGTCTTCAGCTACGGGGGAGACGGCGGAAACAGGGACTTCAGGGAAGCCTGCGCAAGACACGTAACAAACAGAAAAGGATTCAGCTGTTCACCGGATGAGATTCACGCCCTCAATGGCGTGGCACAGGGAATGATGCTAACATGCAAAGCTTTGGTTAACCCCGGGGATGAGGTGATCATCTTTGACCCAGTGGATTTTCTATTCGGCAAGAGCATCGACGCTGCGGGAGGGAAGCGTGTCCTCAGCAAGGTTGACTGGGAGACCCTTGAATTCGACTTGGAAGGATTGAAGGAGCTGGTCTCATCCAAGACCCGGATGTTATGCATCTGTAACCCCCATAACCCATATGGGAGGGTGCTGAGAAAAGATGAGCTGAAAGCTATGGTTGATCTCGCAGTAGACCATGATCTCTGGATCATGAGTGATGAGATATGGAGCGACATCGTGTATGATGGAAGAAAACACATCCCCACAGCGTCGCTTCCGGGTGCATCTGAGAGAACCATAAGCCTCTACGGTTTCAGCAAGACCTTC
>CAYUTB010000090.1:3768-10210 GCA_964447425.1 uncultured Candidatus Bathyarchaeia archaeon | reverse complement strand
TAGGTGTCGAGTACACCGATGGGATGGGTAGCGGTCAGTACTTAGATGCCGATATGCTTGTTCTGAGTACAGGTATGAGGCCCAGCAAGGGAGCTGAGGAACTAGCCGATCTCTTCAACGTGGAGCTAACAGAATCAGGGTTCTACAAGGAGATCGATGAAAAGGTCGCGAACATAACGACACGTGCCCCCGGCGTATTCATAGCCGGAACCTCTACTGGACCCAAGAATATCCCGGACAGCATCGCACAGGCAGGCGCAGCGGCCTTCATGAGCGCCAACCATATGAGAACCCACATCGAGAAGAAGGTCAATCACCCAGAGGTTAACGAGGAAAACTGTGGAAAATGCGGGATCTGCAGAAGCGTATGCCCCTACGATGCAATCACCATCCCAGAGGACGAGTATCCGCAATTTGATCCACTGCTCTGCCAGAGCTGCGGACTCTGTGTAAGCAGTTGCCCGACAAAGGCACTGAATACATCTAGCTTCGGATACGATTTGATAGATGCTCAAGTGGAGGCTATTTTATCGGAGAAAGCAGACAAACCGGTGGTACTGGGCTTCATCTGTGATGACTGCGGATATAATCTAATGGATACGGCGGGCTTCGTGAAAGCAGAGTACAGTAGTAGTTTCGTCCCAGTCTACGTCAATTGCATGAGCAATCTTAGCCTCAGAAACGTGCTAAACAGCGTAAAGAAGGGAGCAGACGCCGTGATGCTCATAGGCTGCGTAAAGGACAGATGTCACTTCCTAAAGGGTACCGAGAGAAGCAGGGGTCAGATGGATATCATCGAACGCTTCTTCAAAGCGACGAGCATCAAGACTCCCATCAAGATACTTGAGAGCAGCGGCACCATGGTCAGCCAATTCACGACTGCGTTGGGTGAGATTATGAAAAACTTGGAGGAGGCCTAGAGATGAAAGTAGGAGTAATAATTAATCCATGGGGTACGAGCCCAGACACATCATCCAAAGCAGACGGACTTGCAGTCTACGCCAAGACACTGCCTAATGTCGTGGCAGTTGACTCAGGTAGTTATGGTTCAACCGATCACGATATTCAGAAATTTAAGAAATGGGTTGCAGATCAGGGAGTCGATCGTGTGGTATTCGCCTCATGCAGGCCTAGACTCTTCAAGGAGGCGTATAAGCACGCAGCTATAGGTGCAGGCATCAACAAGTATCTCATCGAGGTCGTTGATATCAGTGAGCTATGTAACGCGGAGGCTTTGAGTGAGCTAATCGTTGAAAAAGCCAAGATACTGTTGAGAGCAGCTGTAAACCGTGTAACAAGTTTAGAGGAGATCAAGATCCAGAAGATACCTGTTTTGCAGTCGGCGCTGGTTATCGGCGCTGGACTCGTAGGTATGGAGGCGGCTACGAGATTGGCTGACATGGGTTACGATGTGCATATCGTTGAGAAGCAGCCATTCATGGGGGGTAAGACTCCTCAGCTTGGTACATGTTTCCCATCGATGGATTGTGGTAACTGCATCGCGCCATTCGAGGGTGAACTCCATAGAAGATGCATGTACAGGAGCCCAATAAGCAATGAACCCAACGTGCATATTCACACACTGAGTCAACTCAAGAAACTCGTCGGAGTGGTAGGCAACTTTAGAGCCATCATAGAGAAACAGCCACGATACATCGACTCAGACAAGTGCATAGGCTGTGGCATATGCATGGAAAAGTGTAAGGGTGAAGCCCCAAATGAATTCGATCTAGGGCTCAGCACGCGGAAAGCAGTCTATATACCAAATAATCAGAGCCTACCCCGAATCCCATTCATGGACATAGAACACTGTGAGAACCCCGAAGAACTAGCCAAAATATGCCCAGTAGACGCTATCGATCTTGGTATGAAACCAGCTACACAGGTTCTTAAGATTGGAACCGTTATCGTCGCCACTGGATTCGACATGTATGACCCCACAGGGCAATACCTGTATGGTGAAAACAAGGATGTGGTAACACAGCTAGAACTGGCGAGGCTCCTTGACATGAGTGGACCCACCTCAGGCGCCCTCCAGAAGCTGAGCGACGGTGAGAAACCAGAGAAACTGGTGATGATCCAATGCGTGGGTAGTCGGGACAAGAGGATACACGAGTACTGCAGCAGGATATGCTGTGGGATCGCAATGAAACACGCCATTGACATCAAGAGGCGTTGGCAGGACATCGATATCACCATACTCCACAAGGACATCAGGCTCAACGGCAAAGACTACGAACGCTTTTACTATGAGGCGGAAGAGCTGGGAGTCAATTTAATCAGAGGAGAAGCAGGCAATGTCACAGAGTCCCCGCTAGGCTTGGTATTCCATTACAGAGATGAGGATAACAAAGACGTACCACTACCAGTAGACATGGTGGTACTCAGCAACGGGATGGAGCCATCCAGTGGAAACACTGAATTAGCCAAGGCAATCGGCTTAGACCTTAACCCGGATGGTTTCATCAACGAGAAACATCCCAAGCTGAGCCCAGTCGAGACAAACATCAACGGAGTCTACATCTGCGGAGCCTGTCAAGGACCCATGGACATACAGCACGCCATGAACGAGGTTCTCTACGCCACAGGAAAAGCATCAAGCATCCTGAGCAAGAAAGAGATCGAGGTAGAACTCACAAAAGCCATAGTGGATGAGGAAACATGCGTAGGCTGTGGAGCCTGTGCCTCTGCGTGTCCTTTTGACGCCATTACTTGGAGTGACTTCGGGTTGCCCATCGTAAACGTTGAAGCTTGTACAGGCTGTGGTATATGCGCGGCAACATGCCCAGTAGCAGCCATGCAGCTCAGATTATTCAGAGACGAACAAATACTACCAGCTATCGAAGGCTTACTAAAACCCACAAAGTGGCTGGAAGACCGTGATGAGCCCGTGATAGTTGCATTCGCTTGCGAGGGCGCAGCTGGATACGCAGCGGAGATCGCTGGACAACTCGGCATGAAGATGCCTGAGAACCTTAGAGTCCTCAAGGTCCCATGCAGTGGGCGTCTCGATGCATTACATCTGATGAAAGCATTTGAACAGGGAGCAGACGGCGTTGTCATATTCGCTTGCCCCGAGAATCAATGTCACTATATCGATGGGAGCAAGAAAGCAGAAGAACGCGTCGCCTATCTCAAGAAGAGTCTAGATGTTTTAGGCATCGGAGGAGAACGGCTAGCCATCTATAATGTGAATAGCTGTGAACCAGATAAATTAGTGAGATTAGCTACTCTCTTCTCTGAAAAAGTGAACATTAGACATGTCTTTAAAAAATAGGATTAAATGGCAGAGAAACTTATTTTTTATGTTTTTTTTACCTTATTTGTACATTCTATAACGGTTTCAGATATAAAATATGTATAGTATTTATTTTTCAATAGATATTCTCAAAAGTTATATATAGTCAATACAAGTTTGCTTTACGCGACTTACAGGTGAAGTCCTTTGGATAAATATATTGAAAGCGTTTATCAGAGCATTCTTGATAAGGACCCTCTTCAGAAGGAGTTCCATCAAGCAGCTCTAGAAGTTCTGGAGACTCTTGAGCCAGTTATCAAGAAATATCCAGTTTTCAAGGAACACAAGATCCTCGAAAGGATCGTAGAACCAGAAAGGATTATTCAGTTCCGTGTTCCATGGAAGGATAGAAACGGAGAGATCCAGATCAACAGAGGATACAGGGTTCAGTTCAACAGCGCCATCGGACCATACAAGGGCGGATTCAGGTTCCACCCAACAGTATACCTTGGCTTGCTAAAGTTCCTGGGCTTTGAGCAGACATTCAAGAACAGCCTCACTACTCTCCCAATGGGCGGTAGTAAAGGTGGTTCAGACTTCGACCCCAAGGGCAAGAATGACAATGAAGTAGAGAATTTCTGTCATAGCTTCATGTTTGAGATGTACAGGCACATCGGTCAGTTCACAGACGTACCCGCTGGAGACATCGGTGTCGGTGGACGAGAGATCGGCTACTTGTACGCAGCATACAGAAAGATCACAAATGAGCACGGCACAGGCGTCCTAACCGGTAAGGGTTACGGATGGGGTGGCTCACTAGTTAGACCACAAGCAACAGGATACGGTAACGTATACTTCGCTCAGGAGATGCTGAAGACCAAGGGTGAGAGCTTCAAGGGAAAGAAGGTACTGGTCAGCGGAAGCGGAAACGTCGCACAGTATGCGGTAGAGAAAGCAATGCAGCTAGGCGCAAAAGTCGCCAGCATGAGCGACTCCGGTGGAGCAGTCCACATCCCAGACGGTATGACCAAGGAGATGTGGGACTATGTCATGGAGCTCAAGAACGTAAAGAGGGGCAGAATCGAAGAATTCGCCGATAAATACAACCTCGAATACGTAAAGGGCGGACGTGTCTGGGACTTCGGTGGAAAGATCGCTCTCCCATGCGCTACACAGAACGAACTCGACAAGAAAGATGCTGAGAAGCTAATCAGCGGAGGCGTTATCGCTGTCGGTGAAGGTGCAAACATGCCAACCACACCAGAAGCGGTCGCTCTCTTCATCGAGAAAGGCGTGCTCTTCTCCCCAGGCAAGGCATCCAACGCAGGTGGCGTAGCCACAAGCGGACTAGAGATGTCACAGAACAGCGGAAGGCTATTCTGGAGCGCAGAAGAGGTCGATCAGAAACTCCACGGAATCATGATAAGCATCCACAAGAACGCATATGATACCGCTAAAGAGTTCGGCCAACCCGGCAACTACGTAATGGGCGCAAACATCGCAGGCTTCTTAAAAGTAGCCAAGGCGATGGTCGCTCAGGGTATGTATGCCTAATCCTCTTTCAATTATTTTCTTTTTTATTGTTTAATCTATAATTCATTTTATCATTTAGTATCTCATTCTATAATCGATTGATTATGAAAGGACAAGGACAAGAATTCATGGAGAAGACCAAGTACAGTTTCCTTGATACAACTGATCAGGTTCAGAGGCTCCCCCAGCCTCCACTCGCATTACCCGCATCCGAAAAAGGCAGGATAATTGATCTCCTTGACCCAGAGACCGCGAAAACCAGCAATATCAGCGTTAGCGATGCTATAAATCGAAGGGTAAGCGTCAGAGCTTATAGCAAGAAGCCTCTGTCTTTGGCTGAGCTAAGCTATGTTCTATGGTGCACTCAGGGTGTGAAGGAGGTAACCACGCGTCCAGCTACTCAGAGGACTGTTCCAAGCGCTGGTGCGAGACACTGTTTTGAGGCTTACATACTGGTAAATAATGTTGAGGATTTACCCCCGGGGCTCTACCGTTATCTGGCGATTGATCACAAGCTTCAGGAAGTAAACATGGATGAAGATATCGCCCAGAAGATTACAAAGGCTTGTCTGGACCAGAGATTCATACTGAACTCCGCTATCACAATGATACTGACAGCTGTCAGGTACAGGATGATGTGGAGATACACTGAGAGAGGGTACCGGTACATGCATCTCGACGCTGGGCATGTAATGCAAAACCTGTACTTATGCGCTGAAGCCATCGATTCAGGAGTATGCGCCATAGCCGCCTTCGAGGATGACCAGATAAACATGGCACTAGGCGTCGATGGTGTTGAGCAGTTCACAATATATGTGGGCGTCTTAGGAAAAAAGCCCTAATCCGTTTCTTTATAACTTTCAATGTCTAACAATACTTGATATTTCATGACTGACAAGATGCTAAAATTCCTCGAAGCCCAGATCAAACTAGAAAATAAGATAGTTGAATCTGTGAACAAATCTGTGGAGCAGATAGAAAACGAGGCTGTAAAAACAGCGTTACTAGGTGTAAGCCTTGACTCTAGAAAACATGCGATGATGTACCAATCAGCCATCAACCTGATGACCGCAACGAGCATAGCCCTAAACGAGGAGCAACTCGACCTGCAGAAGAAAGTGATCAATAACCACATAAAGATGGAGGAAGAGGTGATCAAGGAACTAGAAAAAAGAATAAAAGATGTTCCCAACGAGAAAGTCGAGCTACTCCTCAAAGCAATTCTAAGTGATGAACACAGACACCACAAGCTCCTAAAGACCCTATATGAGATAGTTGTACGTGGAGAAGCCGTCACAGAGGGTGACTGGTGGGACGCGATCTGGGGAGACGTCCCGGGTCTCTGGGGATAAGATGATTAATAATACACTTTTTTTTGTATAACGTCGTCAATCTGTCCCCGGTTTTTTGCCCTATTTGCATGATTTTCGCTGCTTCTCATCCTCAATTTTATTAATGCGTAAACCTTCTTTATGAGATTCGTTGTCGTGGTGAATTGATGTTCAAGATAGTAATAAAAAAGGGGATAACTCCAAACGTAAAATACTTTGAGGTACACGCACCCGCTGTGGCTCATAAATCTAGACCTGGGCAATTCGTCATCGTTCGAGGAAAAGAAACAGGGGAACGCCTCCCAATCACAATAGCTAGCACAGACCCTGAAAGAGGAAC
>CAYUTB010000090.1:0-3668 GCA_964447425.1 uncultured Candidatus Bathyarchaeia archaeon | reverse complement strand
GATTAAAGCCATCGCCGATGAAGCATACATAAGCACAGATGATGGGTCTTACGGACATGAGGGAATGGATATCGTTGATAAGCTCCTAGATAAAAACCGGTTTGATCACGTATTCACCATCGGACCCACAAGCTTACAGAAGAATCTCTGCGAAAAGACGAAGCCATATAATATACCAACCAATGTGAACCTGTTCCCAATAATGGTAGACGGCATGGGAATGTGCGGAGCCTGCAGAGTAACCGTGGGAGGAAGCACATTGTTCAGCTGCGTGGATGGCCCCGAATTCGACGGCCACAAAGTAGACTTTGATGAACTCATCATGAGGATGAGAGTGTATAACCCGCAGGAAAAGATCGCCATGGTTGTCCACAACTTGGAGGTTGATGAGTAATGGCATTCAATAAACCAGCAACCGATATGCCGAAACAGAGCCCGGAGGCGAGGGTAAAAAACTTCGATGAAGTAGCTAAAGGGTACACAATGGAGCTTGCTTTAGAGGAAGCAGCTAGGTGTCTGAGCTGCAAGAACCCTCAGTGTAGAAAAGGGTGCCCTGTCAATATCGATATCCCAAGTTTCATCAGCCTGATAAAGGAAGAAAAGTTCAGCGAAGCCGCCAAAAGAGTCAAAGAATTCAATGCCTTACCCGCTATCTGCGGAAGAGTATGCCCACAGGAAAACCAGTGTCAGAAATTCTGCATCGTAGGGATCAGAGGAGACCCCATTGAGATCGGTCGCCTTGAACGCTTCGTAGCGGATTATGAACAAAACGAGGGTGTGGATATACCTGAACCTGCCAAGGAGTCCGGGCATAAAGTGGCTGTTGTTGGAGCTGGTCCTGCCGGCTTGACTGTTGCGGCTGAGCTTAGGAAAGAGGGGCATCAAATTGAGATATTTGAGGCTCTGCACGTAGCCGGCGGTGTACTGATGTATGGTATCCCTCAGTTTAGGCTACCAAAGGAGATCGTGCAGGCAGAGGTCCAATACATCAAGAAACTAGGCGTAGAAATTCACCTCGACAGCATGGTGGGAAAACTCTACACTGTACAAGAATTATTCGATGATGGATTCGAGGCGTTATTCATTGGTAGTGGAGCAGGATTGCCAAATTTCCTGAATCTACCCGGGGAAAACTTGGGCGGCATCTATAGTGCAAACGAGTTCCTAATCAGAACTAATTTGATGAAGGCATACAGGTTCCCTGAATATGATACACCCATTAGAATAGGGAAAAACGTGGCTGTAATAGGCGGAGGAAATGTAGCCATGGACTCAGCCCGTTGCAGCTTACGTCTAGGCGCGGAGAACGTTCACATCATTTACAGACGAGGAATGGATGAGCTACCTGCTCGCCACGAGGAAGTTGAGAACGCTGAAGAAGAAGGCGTAATTTTCACCTTGTTGAATAACCCCATAAGGTTCTACGGAGACGGCAGGGGCAATGTAAAAGAGATTGAGCTCATACGGATGGAGCTAGGAGAGCCAGATGCCTCAGGACGGAGACGCCCAGAGTCGGTAAAGGGAAGCGAATGGAGGCTACCCATAGATACAGTAGTAATAGCTATTGGTCAGAGTCCGAACCCGATTATCCAGCAGACTACCAAGGGATTGGAGACAACAAGACATGGGACCATCATAACTGATGAGACATCGATGCTGACGAGTTTAGAAGGTGTATACGCTGGCGGAGACGTTGTTAGCGGGGCAGCTACAGTTATCAGCGCAATGGGCGCAGGGAAGATAGCGGCAAACTCCATCAACGAGTACTTGAAAAAGAAAGAAAACAAGTAATCTTTCTCCATTTTTATTCATAAAAAGTCTTTTCACCTCACAATACCTGTCTTGAGATATGTCGATTTCAGCATCAGACCCCCCGTTAAAGGGAATAAGGGTTCTAGATCTATCTAGAGTGCTTGCTGGCCCATTTTGCTCAATGAATCTTAGCGACTTGGGTGCAGAGGTAATTAAGGTAGAGATTCCTCAGCAAGGCGATGATACGAGAGCTTATCCTCCTTTTATTAATGGGGTAAGTAGCTACTATCTTTCACTTAACCGTGGAAAGAAGAGCATAACTCTGGACTTGAAAACAGAGGAAGGTGTCAAGATTGTCCACGAGTTGGCTGCCAAGAGCGATATTGTTCTTGAAAATTTTAGACCCGGCGTTACCAAAAGGTTGAATATTGATTATGATACCCTGAAGAAAATTAATCAAAAGGTAATTTACTGTAGTATCTCTAGTTTCGGTCAGAGTGGTCCATACGCCCAATGGCCGGGTTATGACTTAATCATTCAGGGCATGAGTGGCCTAATGGGGATAACCGGTGAGCAAGGCAGTACTCCTATGCGTGTTGGGGTCGCCGTTGAAGACATCAACGCTGGACTCCATGCCGTGATATCTATTTTGGCTGCATTAAGAGTCAGGGATCAGTTTGGAGTAGGACAGTATCTGGATGTCTCGATGATTGACGCAGGTGTTTCGTGGATGACTTATGTGGCTGGTAACTACTTCGCCACCGGTAACGTACCTGAGAGGATGGGCGGGGCACACCCCAGCATAGTGCCATATCAAACATTTCCAACAGGTGACGGCAAATACATATTGATAGCTGGAGGAAATGATCGATTATTCGCAACATTATGCAAAATCCTTGACCTAGAACACCTGATAGAGGATCCAGACTTCAAAACGAATGATATGCGGGTCAAAAACAGAGCTACACTGATACCTATTATCGAAGCCGCCTTTATGAAAAAACCACGAGACACATGGCTGGATAGCCTCAGAGAATCAGGGTTCCCATGCGCACCAGTATATGCTATGGATGAAGTGTTTTCTGACCCCCAGGTGCTTCACCGCGATATGCTAGTAGAGATGGAGCACCCTACCGCTGGGACCATCAAGCAGATAGGCACTCCATTCAAGTTCTCGGAGTCAGCTGCGGGGCTTTCCACATATCCTCCAGAGTTGAGTGAGCACACGGAGGAAGTGTTGAGAGACCTATGTGGATACAGTGAAGCAGAGATCAAGTCTCTGCGTGAGAAGGGCGTAATTTAACATATTTTCTCTTTTTCTATTTTCTCATCTTTTATATGTGGTGTGAACATCTAGCTGAGTAGATGCCGTTTACACCCTACCACGTAGGGCCTGCACTCCTGGTAGCCCTCCTACTATACCCATTGCTGGATATACCAACATTCATAGTGGCTAGTCTAATACTTGACCTTGAGCCTTTGGCTGTAATTCTGGGATTGGCTGATTGGTCTATGCATGGTGTATTTCACAGTTTTACGATGGGAACCGTTGTCGGCGTTGTACTCGCATTACCCATGTATCTGGTGAAGAAATACACGAGCCCAATCCAGATCGGGATGATGCCTCCAAAGGAGTATACCATAAAGGATTTGATCATAACCTCAGTGTTCGGTATCTGGCTTCATATATTTCTAGATGCCTTCGTTTACAGCGATCTGAATTTATTTTATCCAATTCAATGGAATCCGCTAGTAGGTCTAGTGCCGTATCAGACGATTATCAACTTCTGTCTGGTTTCGCTCCCAGTCGCCTTCATCATATACCTTATAAGATCAACCTTTTTCGGGTTGAAAAAATCAGAAGAAGAAACGAAAACCATCCCAGTGGAAGAAAAACCCGTTAATAAAATCCCTGA
>CAYUTB010000089.1:1666-10279 GCA_964447425.1 uncultured Candidatus Bathyarchaeia archaeon | reverse complement strand
GTGTCTGGGAGCGTATTCTTCGCTTCTCTTGTCAGCAGCTTCTGGATTGTACGCGCCAAAGAGATCATCGGGTTGACAGTGACTCAGTGGGGTACTGTTATGCTGGTCTCTGGCTTCGTAAGCGTACTATTGGGTATCCCCGCTGGGAGCGTGGTTGACAGGTTCAGTAAGAAGAAGATAGCGGGCATATGCCTCATCTTGGGAGCTGTTCAATGCTATCTCTTCCTGCTATGCACAACATTCACACATGTTATCATACTATCAGCCATCACAACGCTGACAAACAGCTTCATGAACCCATCATTCCAGAGCCTATTCGCGGATATGACGCCGAGGGCTAAGAGAGGACGTGTACTCTCCTCCATTGGCGGTGGCGGAATCTGGTTGATGAGAGGTGCTTGGGGCAGTGGAGTGCTCGGGATGACCATGCAGACTATCGGCACATTCCTCAGCGGATACTTGTACAAGTATGATAACTCACTTCCGTGGATTATTCTCGCTGTGGCACTTGTTGTTATTGGCGTATTGTTCATAATTCTCGTGGACGAGCCCAAGGTCGCAGAACGTTAAGATATACGCCTTTTCCACGGTATTTTCTTGTATAATACCCCTAGGGTAAATGAGTGAGAAACTGTTTCATAAATCCCTTCTTGGAGGGGTTTAGGTAAAAAATCTTATAACTGGTATATACAATAATTAAGTGGAGCTGGTATTTTGTCAGAAGCAATGGTGCAGTTCGAGTGTCCTTATTGTGACAGGAAATCTGCGAGCCCAGGTGGAGTCCGCTTCCACGTAAAGCTGACGCACCCCGAGAAACTTGATGAGTTTAACGCCAACTATTACCCTGACATGGAAAACCGTTTCAAGGCACAGTTTGACGAAAAATAAACCACTCTTTTCCCTTTTTCTAAAGTACCACTTTGTTAGATTACGCTAATCATGCTATCTCTGTTGATGGAACCAGTCGAGTTGCTGAGAGGCGCTTATACTCATCATCGGCGCCTTCCTCAGCTACTAGGGTAGCTGATTGCATGCCAAATACTGTTCCATCGGTTTTGAAGACTGGGCATCCGCTTGGGCCACCGTACATCATAGAATCCGTCTCATACCAATCCAGTTTCCTATCTCCATCACTTTCACTGAGATATGCGGAAACCTATCCTCCCTGAAAACGCTCGATGAGGGTAAATATCCATCCATCGTCCCCGTATCTCACCGATGCGAGTGGGAAACCAAGTGAACCACAGCTAGTTCCCGCTGCTTACTGTTTTTCTCTCTAGTTTCACGGATTTTGAGCTTCGAGGGTTTTCCACCCTGATTAACGCAAGTCTCTAACGCTATCGACTGCTAGTGTGTTCGCGTTCTCCATGTTGAGTCCTATGTCTGGAGATCTGATGACCTCGATAATATCATGAAGGGGGCTATTTCTATCTCCTCGTCTATGCAAGACGTGAGCAACTGAAGCTATTATTCCGGGCGCTATCATGAACCCTGAACCATGGTCAGCTATTTCCTGATCCCCTAGGTTACTATGGCGTAGAATACCATATACTGATTCTCTGATCCCTTTGGCGGCGCTTTGAAACATGGTGAGACTATGTTTGATGTTTGTTTAAGTTCATTTGCGCACAGAAGTGTATGGACGCGGTTTGTAACCATAATCTTGAAGGTATATTTATAATAAGGCGTCAAACAAATCCATCGAAGTTTCTTCGATCTTTCGTACCATTTAGATACGATATGCACAACGGTGTTAAAACACAACACTATAAGAGGGGGGGATCGAAAGATCGAACCCTTGAGACGGACACACATCGTGGCCATAACGAAAAACAGGGGGGATCGCCTGTATTCTGAGGCAAATCTATTAAAAATCAGTGGGGCTTTAAGGTTTGCGTGGTATTATGAAGCTCACTGAACGTGTTTACCTTGTAGGTGGATCAGGTTATGGTCTGTCTCCGAGTGGTGACTGTAACATCTATCTTGTTGATGGTAAAACTGAGATGGCGTTAATCGATACTGGAGGAGGCTATGGTGTATCAGCCATCCTTGAGAACATCAGAAGGGATGGATTAAACCCAATGAAGATAACAAAGACCCTGATCACCCACAGTCACTTCGACCACATCGGCGGAAACCATGATATCAAAGAGGCAACAGGCACAGAGATACTATGCCACCCGTTGGAACGTGAGGCGATAGAGAAGCTGAACGAGTACAGCCTGTACACTATGGCGCAACAGTGGGGGCTTGAGTTCAAGGCGGTTTCCATCGATGGCACTGTTGAGGATTGTGATATCATCCAAGTCGGGGATGTAAAGCTAGAAGTGGTCCATAACCCCGGTCACACGCCTGGCTGTATCAGCTTCATGCTGAAGGAAGATGGTGTCAAGAGCCTTATTTGCGGTGACATCGCAGGCGCCTCGGGTAGACTTGGGTATATTAATGGACCCGGGTTCGTTCTGGATGATTGGAAGAAGAGCATCAAGAAGCTCGTGGAGATAAGCCCTCAGAGGCTATACCCGGGGCATGGAACATTCCTATTGGCTGATGCACCTTCTCATCTGAAATTATATGATCAGAAGATGAACGCTGCTTGGACTACTATAATAACTGAAGTTGGATAACCCTATGAAGCCATTTCCGAGACAAACAATACTGCAGAACCCATGCCTGGAGGAAGCGGAGGAGGCTATAAAATCAGGTATATCCCGGCACCGAACCGTGGTGATCGCGGGAAAATGCACCGTGGATTATGATGGGAGAGCCAGCAGTAAACTGGAAGAAGGGGAGCGCTTGGTGATTTTCAAGCCAGATGGCTCAGCCCTGATACATCGCCCAAAGGACTACTCTCCAGTGAATTGGCAGCCCTCTGGCAGTATTTTCCAGACAAAGCTGGGAAATGATGGGCTGGTGGTGCGTGTCTTCAGACGCAAGGAACGGGAGTCTATGGTGATTACTTTTCTTGAGCTTCAACTGGTCTCGGTGCTTGACTTGGTGGATAAGGGAGAGTTCAACCTCTATGCTTCTGAGAAAGAGATGCAGGAAGCCATACTCTTCAAGCCTGATCTGCTCGAAGCGGGGTTCAGACCCATGACGAAGGAGATGGCTGTAGACCCGGGTTTCATAGATATAATTGGCTATGATCAAGCAGGGACATTGACTGTTGTTGAGATCAAACGGGTTAAGGCAAACAAGAAGGCTGTTGAGCAGCTGAAAAAATACATGGATGTCATAGACTTGGATAAGGATAGATCAGTCAGAGCCATACTTGTCGCCCCAGAGATAACTGATAACGGTCAAGAACTGCTGGTGGAGCTTGGGTACGAGTTCAGAGCCCTGTCTCCGCAAGAGTGCTCGGATATTCTGAAACAGAAGAAGGGAACACCGCTCACAGCGTTCTTCAACCCATAAATCACGATAGATCTTTTGATGAAAAAGGGTAGGGTATTAACCCCTAAATTATCTCTAGTTTTCGCCCGATCTGCTCAATCTTGGTGATCACAGAGTCAAGCTGCTCGGTTGTGAGCTTTGCATGCATCTGAACCCTTATTCTTGATAGATCACGCGCAACCATGGGAAAGACTATGGGTACAACGTAGACTCCCTGTTTATAGAGTTCGTCTGCCAAGGCTTTGGCCTTCTGACTCTCCCCCACGATTATTGGTATGATTGGTGTCTGGCTGTTCCCCGTGTTGAACCCTAAATCATCAACAGCCTTCTTGAAGTACTCCGTGTTTTTCCAGAGGTTCTTAACATGCTGTGGTTCGGTCTCAAGCACATCAATGGCGGCAATTGTGGCAGCTGCTATCGCTGGTGGGTGAGAGCTGCTCAGGAGCCATGTTCTGCTCTTGTTATAGGCGAATTTGACTAGACTCTCAGATCCTGAGATGTGTCCACCAATCGTGCCATATGCTTTGCTAAATGTACCCATCTCAACCTGTACATCCTTGTGGGTTAAGTTGAAGTGGCTTACTATGCCTCTTCCACCCTTTCCTAGGACGCCTTCACCGTGGGCGTCATCAACGTAGATCATAGCCCCGTGTTTCTTACCCTGTTTCACTACTAAGTCGAGGGGAGCCATGTCTCCATCCATGCTGAACACGCCATCGGTGATGATTAGAATCCTTCTGGGATTGTTTTTCTCGGCTTCCTCAAGCACCTCTGCGAGGCTCTCCATATTATTATGCTTGTAAACGGCTCTTTCGGCTCTGCTCAGTCTGACTCCATCAATTATGCTGCCATGGTTCAATTCATCGCTGATGATTAAATCCTCATTATCTACTAGTTGAGGTATTAAGCCGCTGTTTGCCATGAATCCCGTCGGGTAGGTTAGACTTGCTTCCGCTTTCTTGAACTTGGCTAGACGTTTCTCCAGCTCGATGTGCACATCCATGTTGCCGCTGATGGCTCGGACCGCTCCTGAGCCTACTCCATATTTCTCTATGGCTTCTATGGCTGCTTGTTTGAGTTTTGGATGTGTTGCCAATCCTAGATAGTTGTTGGAGCAGAGTACGAGTACCTCTCGTCCATCGACCATTGTGATTGGTTCGCTGGCTCCCTGAAGCTCCTTCAGCCTCCAGTCGAGGGCTTTGTCCACTAGTTCTTGGTATTCTCTTTGGAGAAAACCGGTTGGATCTCTCATGGTTAATCCTTCATAGAGATGTTATCCGGCTTACGTTTATTATTTTCCGATAAAAGCTATATTTTTGTCTCGTTATTCTGAAACAAAACACATATTATTACTAAAAAAATGGTATGTCATATTATATATGGCAACTGTTTTAAACGCGGGAACCCGAAAACTATGATGATTCTGATGGGTGGAGACATTAGACGAATTTTAATCACAGGTGCTATGGGTCAGATAGGCTCAGAGCTCACAGAGGAGCTGCAGAAAACCTATGGCATCGATAATATTTTGGCAACGGATGTAAAAGAACCGCGAGATGATTATCGAGGAAACTATGAGAAGCTAGATGTACTGGATCAGGATAGGATGCGTTCCCTTGTAAAGCAATATGATATTAACACGATTTACCACTTGGCCGCTATTTTAAGCGCTGCTGGTGAGAAAAGACCCGAGCTGGCTTGGAAAGTAAACATAGAGGGCTTCTGCAATGTCATGACTATAACCAAAGAAGGACAAGTCTCAAAAGTGTTCCACCCCAGCAGTATAGCTGCTTTTGGCCCGGAGACTCCTAGAGTTAACACGCCCCAGAATACTGTGCTCAAACCTAGGACCATCTATGGTATAACAAAAGTGGTTGGGGAGCTATTGGGTAACTACTATTTCGAGAAATGGGGCGTGGATGTTAGAGGCGCGAGACTCCCCGGGGTAATTAGCAATGTAGCTCCACCCGGAGGAGGAACCACTGATTACGCTGTTGAAATATTTTACGAGGCAATAAAGCATCAAAAGTACACTTGCTTCTTGAAGCCTGATTCGACGCTACCTATGATTTATATGCCCGACTGCTTGAAAGCCTTCAAGGAGCTGATGGATGCTCCAATAGAGGGCTTGAAACACCATACAGACTTCAACCTAGGCGCCCTCAGTTTCAACCCAGCGGAATTGGCTGCCGAAATAAAGAAACATATTTCTGAGTTCAAGATCACATATCAGCCGGATTTTAGGCAAAAAATCGCTGATTCATGGCCAAAATCCATCGATGACAGCGCTTCCCGTGAGGAGTGGGGTTGGTTGCCTGACTATGATCTTGGAACTATGGTGGCGGATATGCTCAAGGTTCTTGGTGAGAGGCATCAGAGGGGAGAATTCTAACACATTCGTCTCAAAATTCTGAGACAAAAACCGTGTTTTCGCCGTTTTCTGGGCTTTGACGAAAAACATTCTAAACTAATTTTCTAAAACAAAAACAATGAAAAATTAGAATATGTTTCCAAATCATTTACCCTAGGGGTAATGTGTATGAAAATATGTGGAAAAAATGTGAATTTACTCTAAAACCTCAGGGTTCAACAGATCCGTTGGCTTCTCCCCTTTGAGGGCAGCTGTGAGGTTGGTTGCAGCCCTCATCGCCATAGCGAGCCTTGTCTCGATTGTGGCGCTTCCAATGTGTGGCGCCACTATTACGTTATCGAGCTTTAGCAACGGGTTGTGGGGATCTGTTGGCTCTTTGTCATGCACATCCAAGCCGGCTCCAGCGATCCATCTCATTTGAAGGGCTTTTGTCAGTGCTTTCTCATCCACCACGGGTCCTCTGGATGTGTTGATGAGGTACGCGGTTTCCTTCATCTTTTTGAGCTCGGCTTCCCCTATCAGGTGATGGGTGGCGTCATTCAGCGGCACGTGGAGGCTGATGTAGTCGCTCTCGGCTAAAATATCGTCGAAGCTCCTGTATTCTATGTCGAGTTCCTTTTCCATCTCGGGATTCGGGTTCCTATTGTGGTAGAGCACCCTCATCTTGAATCCTTTCGCCCTTGGCACCATAGCCTGCCCTATTCGCCCCAGTCCTATTATTCCAAGGGTTTTCCCAGTTATATCTGAGCCGAGAAGCATCTTGGGCCCCCAGGCTTTCACCCATTTTCCGTCTCGTACGTATTTGTCTACTTCTACCAGTCTTCGGCTGATGGCCATTAGTAGCATGAATGCACAGTCTGCGGTGGTATCGGTGAGTACATCTGGTGTGTTTGTTACCATGACTTTGTGTTTTGTCGCCTCGGCTACATCGATATTGTTGTATCCTACGGCGTAGTTGCTGACGACTTTTAGGTTTTTACTCTTATCCAGTAGCTCTTGGTCTACTCTGTCAGTTAGCATGGGGAGTAGTCCTTGTTTGTCTTGGACTTTGTCTAAAAATACATCACGTGGGATTGGATCTTCTTCACTTGGATATATCTCGACATCTGCAACTGTTTTTATCAAGTCTATGGCTTGGGTGAAAAATTGTCTTGTGATGAGCACTTTGGGCTTTGGCAAGTCTATCTCATTGGTTATTTTATTGCTATTTGGGTATATGGTTTTTCTTTTTTGTTTGATCATTTTTTTTCTGATCAATAACATTAATATTCAGGAAATTCATGAATATATAATTAGTGGCGAAAATACCAAAAAAAGACAAGTCTCAACCCCAAAATACAGAGGAACTTGATGAAATATTCGAAGAAACACTAAGACCCCTACAGAGCAGAAACGCACGCCACATATACATCGTACTAAGAGACTCAGAAACCGAATACCTAACAACATACGACATGCAACCCATACTTGAAGAGCAAGGAAATAAACTTAACAAAGTCGAGCTAAACAACTGGCTCAACGCGCTTCAAGAAGTGGGACTTGTCCAAAAAGCACCTGAACGAGGAAAACCAACGACAAGACCCTATAACAGACGATACACATTTGATCTCTGGAACCTAACACAAAAAGGCAGAGAAACCGCCCATCACCTAGAGAGTTTCAATGGAATTACCCCTATCCAGACGATAGAAAAAGTAGTCGAGAAAACTATAGAAAAAATCGTGGAAATACCAAAGCTCCCATCATTGGAGGATACAAGTCTCAAAGACTATGAAAATATACAAACCCTATCCCTTAACCTGACTTTGCTCAAAGCTCTGAGTGAAGCAGGCAATATGGACCTGTGGAGCCTATCTGGGGTGACTGGGCTTACCCCTGAAAAGATCGTAGAGTTCATAGAAAACCAAGAAAAATCTGCGTCAAATACCCTATACATTTTGGATGAAATCCCTATGGATCTTCGGGGAAAAATATTGCAAACTATTGGGCTAAGTCCTAGAAAGAACTATACTGTGTCTTTGAGCCCTACTGGTATGCGAACTCTGTCTCTGCTATCCCCCTGATACTATTCGGTCTTTCTGCGGGGCATGTGAAAATGTGGATACGATCTGTGTCCAAAGTGTTGAAGGTATCTTTATCATAAGGCGTAAAACAATGGCTTTTAAAATATACACATAAAATACAAAAAACACACCCTATATGTACCAATTTTTACTGTTTATGCAGCGAAAGTGGTTTTATATATAAACCATCAAAAACCATTTGGATAGAAACCCTATCCATGACCTTTTTTGATGATATTTACATAAAACGTGCCTCGAAGACGCAGGTTTTTATTCCACACAGACAAGGGAGGGGGTGGTATCTGCTTTGTCACTTGAATTACATGATGAACTGTTGACTAACGGAGTCAGAGTAATCACTGAGCACAACCCCGCGTCTTTGTCAACGAGCCTGGGGCTATGGGTGAATGTTGGATCACGTGATGAGGGGGAAAAAAAGTGGGGCTGCAGCCACTTCTTAGAGCACCTACTTTTCAAGGGCACAAAGACTAGGTCTGCTAAAGAAATTTCATCGCTACTGGAAAACCGTGGAGGATATCTGAACGCATTCACCGATCGAGACATGACTGTGTACCATGCAAGGGTATTGGGAAAAGATCAAGGTATCGCAACCGATCTCCTATGTGATATGTTGGAGAACAGCGTGTTGAAAGAGGCGGATATCGAGATGGAGCGGCAAGTGATCCTTGAGGAAATAAAGCAAACATGGGATGACCCTGCGGGCTTGATCCATGAGCTATACAGTGAGAATATTTGGAGAGGTAACCCTGTGGCTCATCCTGTTGC
>CAYUTB010000089.1:0-1566 GCA_964447425.1 uncultured Candidatus Bathyarchaeia archaeon | reverse complement strand
AGCGAGGACGCTGTAACCCAGACAATAATATCTAGCTACCTCGGCGTAGGCGCAAGCAGCCTGTTATTCCAGGAGGTAAGGGAAAACAGGGGGCTTGTCTATAATGTGTACTCCTATAATCAGAACTTGGAGGATGTAGGTGCATTCAGCGTATTGGCTGGCACGAGCAAGCAGAATCTTGAGGAGGTAGTTAAAATCATCCTCCATGAGCTTGAGGCTATGAAGCAGGGGTTGGATTCTGAGACGTTGGAGACTGTGAAGCATAAGACTATGGGTTTGTTCATTCTGGGCTCTGAGAGTAACAGGCAGAGGATGCATCAGCTGGGAATATCTACGTTGAGGACTGGTGAGCCAAGCAGCATCGAGGATGTGGTCTCAAGGCTTGAATCAGTTACAGCGGAAGACATTAAGCGGGTATCAGAAAATATCTTTGATGGAAATAAGATCGCTATAACCGCCCTAGGCGTGTCACCGTCTGAGGCAGAGAATCTTGCAAGCTATATTGGGTAAATCTTTCTGAAACCAATTTTTACAATACATTTTATCACACAATACCCCTAGGGTAAATGAGTTAGAAAAAGTATCAAGAAAAGGTATTTTGTGTGAAAAAACAAAAGTCGCTATGTTATGATTATTTTCATCAAAAACTAGTGCTTTTGTCTCAGAATGCTGAGACAGAAACCATTGATCATTGGTTTTAAGGTGCCCATGTCTTGGCGTTTTCCCAGAGATATTGGAAATATATCTTGGCTATACCCGTCAAGGTTTCGTGGTCTGACCAGATCGCTGTATCTGGTCCGCTTGGATGAACGAGGTCTAAGAAGAGTATGGTTTCCTGCCCATCTATTACAACGCCTCCTCCGAACATTTTTTCACATATCCTGATATCAGCGACGCCGAAATCACCCTTATCCATCAACGAGATCATCTCCATGGTAGTTAGCACCTTTACATCTATGCTGCTGTCCCTCAGCTTGTTGAGGAAGCTGAACATCTTGAGGCTAAAATCTGGGTACATGGGGAGCATTTGTTCCGGTATCGTCGGGATGGCGAGCATGATCTCCTTCTTCGCCTTTTCCAGTAGCTCAAGGATCTTGTTGAAACTGTTTACCTCCCCTCGTACAATCCAGAGCTCAGGTATCTCCTTGATCTCTTTCTTCTCATAGCGAGGTTGAAGCTCATCGATGATCAGACTCTGGTTTTCCTCAAATCTGGACTCCAGCGAGATCTCCTCGGAGCGAAGTGCATCTGTTGGGGATCTTGGATAATATTTACGTGGTCTGCCGCTTCCATGCTCAACCCAGCCTCTCGCCTCGAGGCTCTCAAGGACGCTGTAGACCTTGGTGTATGGTATGTTGGAGAGTTGGCTAATATTCTCGGCTGTCTCCTCGCCTGAAGTAAGCAGAGAAAGATAAGCCTGAGACTCGTATTCGGTTAACCCAATGTCTCTGAGGGCTTTTTCTGTTCTCTCTGATAAAACTGGGGCAGACATTGAAGGGTCTGAGGCATCTCTCAGATATATTTGTATCTCAGTTTTTAACTAACTCTGAGGTTAAACTTCAAAAA
>CAYUTB010000088.1:0-10334 GCA_964447425.1 uncultured Candidatus Bathyarchaeia archaeon | reverse complement strand
TGGACTCGGAAAGGGATAATCAAGAACCAAAACGGGTTCCCTTACCTGGGAGGAAAACAATTATTCAGGGAGGGGCGGGACGCAGAGCAGAACCGGGAAGTAGTATCCCGATATAAGCAGATGGCTGTAAGCAGCGGGGGAGCAGTGCTCTGCTGCGTCTTCAGGGGTAGAAACAGTGAGGGAAGCAACTTCCCCGAGGACCAAGCGCGGGGAATATTTCTCGTCGGAGTCCCGTACGCAAACTACGGTGATCCCCTCGTGAAGGCGCAGATGAGTTATTTTGATAAACAGAAGAAGGGGCTAGGAAACAAATGGTACACGATGGATGCCTTCAGAGCCGCAAATCAGAGCCTAGGCAGGGGAATCAGGGGCAGAGATGACTGGTGCCACTACTGGATGCTGGACCGGCGATACTATGAGAACCGCAACCTCATCAGCAAATGGGCTATGGGCGAGAAACCCATAATAAGAAAGACGGCGAGCCAAGCCCAGAGCACATTCAAGAAGTTCAAAGACGACACCATCATAGAGCTGTGAGTTTTAAATCAACGAAGAACAATATATCTTCATGACCAGTCTATCAGACGCGTTAAAGCTCGTTGATGAGAAGAGAATCATCGAGTTATCAAAACAGGTTATTGAGATCCCAAGTGTCACGGGGGAGGAAAAAGCCGTAATGGAGCACGCCAAAAAGCTCCTTGAGGGGATGGGGATTCATGTTGAGGTGTATGGTTCCGAGGATCGCCCAATACTCTATGCCTGCATCAACCCAGAGGCGGAGAAACAGCTAATCTTCAATGGACATCTTGACGTGGTGCAGATAGCCAAACCTGACGCATGGACCAAGAACCCATGGAAGCCGATAGTAGAGGAGGGAAAGCTCTATGGAAGGGGCTCCAGCGATATGAAGGCGAGCTGCGCGGTCATGATCCACCTTCTTGAGATACTGAAGAAACTGGATTTACCTATCAGCGTCGGTGTTCATCTTGTACCCGATGAGGAGAAAGGCGCGGCGGCTGGAAGCAAAATACTTGTGGATAAGATAGTAACGGGAGAAGTCAGACGCCCAGACTATGTTGTGATAGGTGAGCAGAGCAACCTTCAGGTAAGAGTCGCAGAGCGAGGCATGTTCGGGTATCAGGTAAAGTTCAATGGTAGAGCAGCCCACACAGCAGCGTCAAGGGTAAATGGGATCAACGCCATCGCGAAAGCTAGCAAAGGAGTCTTAGCCTTAGAACACCACATCGACAAGTTCCATGAATGGATCGGGCACCCCATGCAGAGCGTCAACATCATACAGGGAGGGGTAATCACCAATCAGGTGCCGGCGGAGTGCACCATAACAGTGGACAGGCGCCTCATCATCGGAGAAACAGCCGACGACGTAGTAGCAGAGGTAAAAGCCGACCTAGATAAAGCCGGGAAAGGCGACCCTGACTGGAAATGGGAGCTAATCGCGCCAAAGGATGAGAACGGCAACTGGGCTTATACACCAGCTAATTATACGTCACCAGAATCTGAGCTGGGACAGGCATTCATGAAGGCAGTGAAAGCGGGACTGGGAGTGGAGCCAGAGCTTTACGTAACATGGGCAGGCAGCACAGATGGACGGCTCTACAGACAGGCGGGAATCCAGACAATAGGCTTCGGACCCATGGGGCAGGGCGCCCACGGACCCGACGAGTTCGTCTATGTGGATAGCCTTGTAAACACAGCGAAGGTATGGGTAGCAGTCGCTCTGGAGCTATCCAAATAATTAGTCTGATGAGGCTATAGCCTCAACTAGGTTTCTAAGCAGTTGATAGTTGTCGGCTGCGTTCACATATGGCTCCATGAGCCAGGTCATATCACCGAAGGCGACTACCCGAGCGTCCCCAACCTTGTAGATGGATACTACATCGTAGCTGTCTGTTCGCTCCGTTACTGAGTTAAAGGTGGTGTCTGGTGCCGACATGTAGCCCCTGCTCTTTGAGTATACTGGTCCAGCCGTGTAGAAGACAAGTTCTTCTACTCCCTCGGAGATGAAGCTGTCCCGGACATCATTCACGATGATGTTCCTGTAGAAGCCGTAGTTTGTCTCCATGTTGTACAGGTAGCCGTTTCCATAGTGGATGCCCCAGTGATCACTCAAACTATTAATTGGTCCCTGAAGAGTGCGTACACTCAGGAAATCAGAGCTTGCGTCCCCAAGCAGGATAAGTGTTCCACCCCTGTTGACCCAGGTATTGATGGTTTCGTATTCCTCGTTAGAGTAATAGACAGTTGGACAGGCTATGACAAGGGCTCTTGTTTCATTCAGTGCCTCCTCAAGGCTAGCCCAGCTTTCAACGTAGCCAACATAAAGCCCCTCCTCGGTAAGAAGCCGAGTGAAGGCATCAAGTATCCATGGACCGACTGCGTTCCCGTGGCTCGCGTCAACCAGCACATCTCCTCGAACACTTGTGATGTTGAGGAACTTTGTCTCGTTCTGCGGTGTCTCGCTCTGGGTGTAAATATTCTCGGGTAGGTACAGGTAGTAGATGGCAGGCGGGGGATTTTTCTCATTCAGATCAGCCAAACTTGGATAAGAGAACTGGATCGCCTTGGTGTCATCGGCAACCCGTGCAACCAAAGACTCCACCTCGTAATCATCCAGATCGGCTAACCCAGCAGCGTACTTTATGGCGCTCTGGAGTGAGCCCAACTCATCAACCATACCGTTACTCTCTGCCTCAACACCCATCCAGATAGATCCCAGCTTAACAGTGGACATCGGTATCTTCAGAGCGTCTCCTCTTCCAGTCTCTACGGCACCACTGAAGCTGCCGAGGACCGTGGTAAGGTTGAATGGAAATAATTCTGGGCTAAACCCAGTTATCTTATGAGGCCCTGTTTCCAAGGTAGTCTCACTAGGCACTATCCAGCTGGGACCAGTGCCTATGACTCCTACGTTACCAACCATCGCCGAGGGAAGCGCGTAAACATGGTCAGCCGCAACTGCGATATAGTAGCCTCCAGATAACGCCATGGAGATAGAAGCTACCAGCGGTTTCTCGGTTTTTAGCTCCAATAGGTCGAGGTAAACCTGTTCGATGAGATACGCCGATCCACCCGGACTGTCAATCGCAAGAACAACAGCCTTCACGGTGTCGTCCATGATGGCTTCCTCGACGGCGGATGAGAGGATGTAAGCGTAGTCGCTGTCATCGATTACTCCATAGATTTCTATGACGCCGATTGTACCACGTTTCGAGAAGCTGATATTATCAACTGGTTCCCAGAAATATAGGCCGATAACGCCTGATACCATGATAATTATTATGATAGTCATCGCTGTCTGTGTGCGATTCCCGGTATTTCTTTCACCCAAATTGAACCCTCATTACTCTCCTACAATAATCGAGCCACCTTAAAACCTTACAGCAAACTTAAACACAGCCCAAATACACATCATGGTATTCTGGTGAAAGAAATGCCAACAATCGAGCTACCAGGCGAGCCCGAGACATTCAGTCTCTTCGGCGAGCCATTATTCATGACCCCGCTCCGCCCAGAGATAATGGAGGCGCAGCGCAAACTCTACGATGAAGCCCTGAAGAACTGGGAGGATGATCCAGATGATGCGGATAACATAATCTGGCTGGGAAGAAGAACAGCTTACTTGGGAAAATTCAGGGAATCCGTCGCGATATTCAGCATGGGGATCGAGAAGCACCCGAATGATCCACGGATGTACAGGCATAGGGGTCACAGATTCATCAGCCTACGATTCTTCGATCAAGCCATAAACGACTTCAAGAAAGCAGCAGAGCTGATAAAGGGTAAACAGGATGAGATTGAGCCAGATGGGATACCCAATGATCGAGGTGTCCCGGTGAGCAGCCTACACTTCAACATCTGGTACCATCTTGCATTAACATATTACCTGAAGGCAAACTTTGAGAAAGCACAGCACGCATATGAGATGTGTATGAGGGCATCAGAGATAGACGACAAGGTAATCGCAACGGCTCACTGGCACTATATGACACTAAGGCGGCTGGGAAAGAAATCAGAGGCAGATAAAATCATCGAAAAAATATCCAAAGACATGGATGTAATCGAGAACCATCACTATCACAAATGCCTTATGATGTACAAGGGAGAAAACACCCCAGAATCCCTGATGAAAGAAGCACGAGACATGGGAGACCTTGGACTCGTAACCATCGGCTACGGCGTAGCAAACTGGTACAATTACAACGGGGAAGAGAAGAAGGCAGCGGAGATACTCCGTGAGATCATCTCGGTTGAGGGCTGGGCTGGCTTCGGCTACATCGCAGCTGAGGCAGACCTGTATCACATGGGATTGAAGCTATAACTATATTTTTACACCTTATTTTTTATTAAAAATACTGTTACCAAGAAATCAGAGTCTCATCTCAGCAGAGATTAATCCAGATAGATACTGAAAATATTGATGCAATCTGCTATAAAGTTCAACCCGGATAACACAGGACTCAGAACACTGTACAGGGAATGGCAGATAATTACATTAAGACTTCTCTGGGAAAATCCGTGGAAAAAATATACAACCAAGCAGGCTTGGGCTTACGTACAGGATAATTATAAGAGCAAAATCTCAAGGGCGACAGTATACCATTTTCTTGACGAGATGTCCAGAAAAGGCATAATCAGCTACGAGAAGGGCATGGGTCGGGGGGGTGAAAGGGTTCTGTTTTTCTCAGAGTACTCGGAGGAGGATTTTCGAGAGTTGATGGCGAGAAATCTGATCAAATCTGTGGAGCAAAATCTACTGTCACCAATGTCAGGATGAGGTGTAAACTGTATCCAAGTTACATTAGAAACAAGTGTCACCGCGATGGTGAAACTTGGTTACTTAGTATTTTAATCAACTAAAAATTGATTTTTTCTGGGAAACGTAAATGAGAACAAAGAAATCTCGATTCACAATCCTAGTACTAGCAATTCTAACACTTTCAAGCATATGGATGCTACCACTAGCCAACGCCATTGTACCACCAGAGGTTCCGGGAGGCGGCGAGTATTACAGCGACTACGGAGTTCTAGACACAGACACATACTTCCTCTACCCTTGGGAAGACACGAGCATACAGGTAGGCTTCAGCAAATACGGTGAACTCATCGACGAGAATCAGGGCCTGGGGCTCAAGTATGATGGAGTCGATGTCTTCGCCAACAGCATGATCCCTGTAAAGGACTGGTGTAGCGGATGGATAATGGACATTCACTATACACAGGGAGGCTACCTGCGGAACACATGGGCATACGCCCTCTACTCTGACAGAACAGTGCAGGGTATAGGAGGAGTCTGGCGTAACATGCAGAAAACCAAGGACGCCAGTGACCCAACTGATACGTATGGAGGCAGGAGAACCAACGGATACGCAGAGTCTGATCCCATTAGGCTCATCTATGATGGCCCGAGAGAAAGCATCTATCTACTAAAGACAACGATCTATGACAAGGACAAGAACCTGCTGGGAGTACCCCTCGTTGAGCTAACTATTCAGCTGGTCTTTAACAAGGACAAGAAATATGTTGTTGAGATAAAGGATGTAAAACGCATCGACGACAGCAAGATGGATGGCCCGTTCCAGATAGAGTTTAGCCAACGAGCGGAGTGGGATATGGGGCTGAGCACGGCTCCGAGAAGCTACGCGGAGTTCTATGATAATCTGACTACCAAGTATATCAAACACCCATTCTACTACCCAGAGGGAGGAGTACCAGCATACTACGACTTATGCCAGATAATCTCAGCGCCAAGCAATCCTCAAGCCAATAAACTTGTGGGATTCGCGGCCTTCTGGCCACCACTGATCTCTAAATGGGTAACAGAGACCTACAATGTACGGAGATTATCAACAGATGTTGACGTTCCGAGCCTGCTATCCACAATGGAGACCTATGAACATGAGGCACAGCTACCGACATCAGCCAACGACTTGGTAGACCCATGGATATACTACGATGACATCACTGGAGAGATCATAATACTGCTCCCCAAGAAGGCAGTAGCCTATCCAAGAGGCGAAGGCGAGTGGACGATGGCACCATGGGTGTTCCGCGAGGAACCCAACGGTGAGTTCGCGAAGCTGTATGAACAGACTGGAAGCACACCCGGTCAATGGATATGGAATGAAACATACGGCCCCAATGGAGCCGTAAAGATCAAGCCATTCCAGTGGAAGTGGGGAGACAACTTCAAGGTCGTCTATAAACGATTAATGAAGGGAAACACCCCCCAGATGTCCGAGGCGCTAACTGGCATGGAACCCCTCTTTGAACAAGGAGACACCGTTCTAACCTATGGAATGAATGAAGAGCCAGATACCCCCTACGTATTCGGGGAGTGGGACTTCGACCTAGACCTTGACCACCCAGAGAACAGCACACACCAGTTTAGATGCGTGAGCGTCTACGGTGTTACCGACCTGCACGACGCGGTAGACCCTGATATGCCCGAGGGAGTGGAAGATGGGTATTTCAGGATCGACTCAGAGGTGCAGTACCAGCTGGACGAGGTGTTCAACCCAATCGACCTCAAGGATGTCGCTAACAAGGATACATTCAGGTGGGCACAGAAGGGCACAGTAGGCTCTACAATAGTATTGGAAAGCCACCTATACGACAAGTATGGGAATCTGCGCCCATGCCTTGAGGAAGAGCATGTTGTCTGGGCCCCAGATAAGTGGGGCAAATACTGTGAGGACTCGGAGAAAGTCATACTCTATGGCGCAGGTGGGAACAGACTTCTCACACGTCCAGAGGAGTATACCCTCATAGGAGCCACTATAAACATCCTCATAGACACCAGTAGCTACAACTACTACAAAGTATTATACACGACTAAACTAGATAGCGACAAAGACTGGCACAGTGGAAGATGGGAGTGGACCGTAATCGGTGACTTTGCAAAGCCATCTGACAGTCTTGGCGCTGCTATGCTATCATCCTCATGGGGGGATTGGAAGAACGTCGAGGTGTGGCTAAGCGCCCTTGACATAAAGTCTACGGAGCTAGCCCCAAGCATCCCATGGGTAATGAGAAACTTTGATACACAGACAAACACCCGCGACCCATACTATATGGATCCACCGGATGACCTGAGGGCGAGCTTCCGAGACGACTGGTGCACACCCGACGACTGGATGGGAGAAACCATCCACCCATACGCCATAAGCAGTAGCAACATTCTGGTAGTAGGAGGACCACTTGCCAATCTAGCAGCGGATTACTTCAACGACTTCACAGACGCCAAGGTATTCACAGAGTATGGCGCAGGCTTCTACGCAACAGGATGCTGGGCGCGGACAGTGCTAGACCACTACATAGGTAAGAACCTGATCGATGTCCCCGATAACGAGCTATGGTATAGCAGCGATAACACAGCGGACAATGTGGGATACGCCATGATCTCTACATACAAGGACCTCAACGAGACAACGGGCTTCATAGTATACGGCTACACAGCTGAGGACACATACTATGCATGCTACGCGCTCAGGGGAGGACTCCTAGACAGACTGCAGTACATACAGGATGGAACAACCAGCATAATACTGGAGATCAACTACAGCGACCTGCACCCAGTAGGATTCCACGTCGCCGAGGCAGTGGGACTCTTCACCGAGTGCACAGGGTTCAACACCAACTTCAAGACCAATGACTACTACATGAGCTATGATTGGGTAGAGACAAGGGTTCAGGAAAACGCTGAATGCTTAGGCATCTGCTACAAACTCGTGGATATAGACTGGTGCGCACAGGTACACCCAGACCCATAACACCCTTTTCTATATTTTTTCAAATATTAGCAACATTTTTCTAGTCAGTTGTACGCAATGATGCGGGAAGCCATTTGTCTAATAGACAACTGCTAGTAAGCAAGATAGGGAACGGGATCGTTATAGACCATATCCCCGCGGGGAAGTCTTTTCTCGTTCTCAAGCTACTCAAGCAGCCAAGCGACGCTGAAACCCTTATCGCACAGAACGTTGAGAGCGGAAACTTTGGTAAATGGATTTAGGACTCCACCGGACCAAATGGAGCATTATGCATTAAGCCATTCCAAGAGGAACTGAAGGTTTTCGCATTATTTCAACACTATTAATGATTTAATAGAGAAGAAGAGGGAAAAAAGTTTACATATCAATACTATTATAACTTTCAATGATATATAAATAATGAAAGTGGATGATTAATAAAAAAGCAATCATTATTGCTGTTTGTTTCCTCATATTAATTCAGATAACCGGATATTTCCCTGCCTTTATAAATTCAACAAGCGAAGAAAAGATAATACATGCCGTATTTTCATCATTAGCCCCAACTAAAACACAGATATATATTTTGAATGAAGAATTATTGAATACCCAAATTTCAAATCACAATGATACAATATTTATCTTACTAGAAAGAAACCAACTTGAACCAGAAACCAGTTTGAGAAATGGAACTTGGTTCTACTACTACAAAATTGATCATATTAAATTATTAACCAGTAAATATGGAAGAGTGCAAATAACAAAATATTGTTTACGAACCTTTGAAAATGTCATCGAGACAGGAGCGTGCGGAACATACAGATTCGACATTTCTAAAAAAGGACACGAATGGGTTTCTATTAATACTATGGTCATAGTAAATTAAGAAAAAAATTAGGAGGCTAGATTTAGCCAACAGAAATCATAGCCATACATACCAACTCCAGCCCTATCTGAAGTTGCTCTGATGGTAAGCCAGACCTTCCCCTCATCTATCCAAGCAGGGACATTAATAGTCCCCGACGCAACGTGAGTACCAGAGTTATAGGATAGGGTTTGCCATGTTGCGGTTGCAGAGTCTCGTCCATCAAAATCTATGACGCGGCACTGAACAGTATCTATGCCATCTGGACATGTTATTGTTGCTGTAACACTGAAGGAATAATCCTCATTATCATTATCACTATGACTAGTTATCGAAACACTTGGTTGCGAGTCAATAGGATAGAGATATTGAATCCCAGCGATGTCACCAGCGGTTAGAGAGATTTCATCTTTTCCGTTGATTTGGGTTCCGTACATTATTTGACTGGAACTAAAAGCACCATAAAGATCGTTTAGCACCAAAGCATGCCCAGTTTCATGTTGCAATACTCTTTGAATGTCATACTCACCTGAGGTTGGACTACTAGTTACCCAAGTCAAATCGTCATTAAGACAAATGTCGAATTCAACTACCTCGTTGTTAGTGATGTACTGGTAACATCCAGCGACTGCAGCTGTTTCAGATCCCCAAAAGATGACATTATAACCATTGTTGTTAAACTCATCATCAGCAGATAATCCACCATAAGAAAAGTCAACAACTGAAGAAGCATCATCTTCCCATTCATCAAAGGCTCCGTCAGCTTCGTAGTATTGATCTGTTGCACTTATCGATCCTGGACAGTTAGGGTTAATCTTCCAGGATATTGGGAAGTCGTTTTCATCAAACATAGCCCCTCCCACTCTATAATCGTAATGTGGTTTATTGTAATAGGCAAATTCAAATCCGAAACGAAGAGTTTCATTTATCTCATCGGGGATACTTACTGACCTCAACATATATGGTGAGGCAACCAGCATTTTTAGACCATAGCAATATATCATATTGCTCTTGGCATCCTTAGTTTTGAGATAAAAGGTACTTGTTTCGCCTACATCACAAGTAAAGTCGATCGGTGGGTCTGTTATCAAAACCTGTTCATGAACCCCAATTTTTCCACCTGATATGTAGGTGGTAAGGATATCGGCCTTTTTCCAATTTCCTTTCACAACTTTATCAACGTAAACGGTTATTTTAGTATAGATCCTTTTTGACTCTGTGGTATTAACCCATAGAGATTCTTTAGTGAGGACCTTTCCATTTACAACAGTTTCAGACTCCTCTGATAATATTTGATATATGTCTTTTTCGACATCGACACCCTTAGTTGCAAAAACTAGTGTCGGGATATTCAAGAGGATTATTAAAGCAATAATAATCCCGTTTCTCGAGATTTTTTTTCGAATTTCTTTCATGTTTTTCTCACACACATGAGTGGAAGTAAGTAGGTTTTAGCGGTACTTAACTGTTACCTCCACATTAATATTTTAAATTAATAAGTGGATTAGAGTATGGATGCTTATAACTATAATTTAACTTGTCATAATTTATTTTTTTATAAATATGTTATTACAATTTTATTTTGAGAGATACCCCTTATTTTTTCCATTATTAGCAACATTTTTCTAGTCAGTTGTACGCAATCATGCGGGAAGCCATTTGTCTAATAGACAACTGCTAGTAAGCAAGATAGGGAACGG
>CAYUTB010000087.1:6600-10345 GCA_964447425.1 uncultured Candidatus Bathyarchaeia archaeon | reverse complement strand
CGCTCACCCTTGAAGAGAAGATAGGTCAGATGCTGGTCGTGGGCTTCCACGGATACACTGCACCGTCTCACATCTTTGAATGGCTCAGTGAGGGAAAAATAGGTGGAATCATTCTATTCGAACGTAATGTAGATTCGCCTAGACAGTTGGCTGAACTAACAGAGAGCCTTCACCGAGAAGCCAAATATCCATTACTCATAGCCATCGATCAAGAGGGTGGAACTGTTGCTAGACTACGAACCGATTATACTGAGAGCCCGGGAGCCATGGCTCTTGGGGCAGCCGATGATCCCAGCCTCACTGAGCGCGTCTCATCTGTATTGGCCACTGAGCTACGCGCCCTTGGCATCAACTGGAACCTTGCACCAGCCATCGACCTCACCCACAACATCCATAACCCGAGCGTGGGCACCCGCAGCATAGGCACCGAATCTGAACACGTGACCCGGCACATTTTAGCCCAGATCAAGGGCTTCCAAGGAAACGGCGTCGTAGCGACCGCTAAACACTTTCCGGGCAAGGCCAACACCCCCGTGGACCCCCACGTGGAGCTCCCCGTGATCATGGGCAAACTGGATCAGATGTGGGACACAGACCTAGTCCCATTCAGGGCAGCCAGCGACGCCGGCGTAGCGGCTATACTGATCACCCATGCCCAATTCAAAGACATAGAACCCACCTACCCCAGCACCATGAGCCCACGGATAATCAGAGAACTCCTCAGAGAAAGAATAGGATACAGGGGCCTCGTCACCACGGACTGTATGACGATGAAGGCAGTCTCAAAGCGGTATGGAGCGGGGGAATCCGCCGTATTAGCTGCCATCGCAGGCGCCAACATAGTCCTCTTCAGCCATACTCGTGAGTATCAGGAAGAAGCGTACGATGCGTTACTTGAAGCAGCTCAATCAGGGCACCTACCACGGGAACAGATCGATTACAGCGTCCAGCGCATCATGGAGGTAAAGCAACGATACCCAGCCTACCCCAAGCCTCCTCTCAAGGTGATTCGGCAACCTGAACATCTTGAAACCACCTTAAACGCCGCAAGAGCCGGGACAGTGATGTTACGGGAGAAACAAGGAGCCCTACCGTTGACTGCTGATGAAAACATCTCGTTAATTGAGTTCGCCTCCAACATCGAGCAAGAGACTCTAAGCGAGGTCTCGGAGACAATACTCATGAAACTCCTGAAGAAGAGGCTCCCAAAGCTGCGCTCAACATGGCTCGATCCCTCTCAGCCGACAAAAGCACAGCTAGACCACGCCGAAAGAATCACGGAAGACGCTGGCATCACGATCATAGCCACCAGAAACGCTCACCTCAACCCCAAACAACTTGAGGCATCTATGAGACACCTCAGAGACTCCAGCATACTGGTTTGCCTAAGAAACCCCTACGACGCAGGCATCCTAGAGGCAGAAACCATCCTGCTCACCCTCGGAGACTCCACGCCATCCCTGCAGGCAGCAACAGAAGCACTGATGGGAGATCTCAAACCATCCGCAGAGCTACATGTGCTCCTAACCATGAAAAAATGACCATTAACTAACCCAAAACCAGCATAACCCGACCAACCATAAACAAATAACCCAACAAGACACAGAAATATCATACATGAGGATAGCAGTCATCGCCGACGACCTGACGGGAGCCCTCGACACAGGCGTCCAGTTCAGGCAATGGGGCTACACAGTACAACTCACAGACACGCCACGGCACAGCGCCGCAGAAGTAACCATCATAAACACAGACACCCGAAACAAAGACCCCGAGACCGCTTACAGCCTCACACACACGGCAGCACTGAACGTAGCTGACCATGATATTATCTATAAAAAAACAGATAGCACCCTCAGGGGAAACCCCGGCGCCGAGCTACAAGCCATACTGGACGCGACAAGCGAGACCAAGGCGATCCTGAGCCCTACATATCCACCGACTGGTCGCAGGGTTAAAGATGGGCACCTCTACGTCAAAGATCAGCTAATCACCGAGACCGAGTACATTCACGAGTATCAGCGGAAAACCAGCAGCATACCAGAAATATTGCACACAGAGACACCGATACACTGCGTAAAAACCCCTGAAAACATCTCCGACACAGGCATCATAGTGATCGATAGCGAGACCGAACAAGACCTGCTGAAAATAGCTTTATGCCCTGTACGCATACTGGCGGGCTCAGCGGGACTAGCCGACGCACTATGCCAATCACTTAGAAACCCCCCACCGGTACTGACCATCATCGGGAGCATGCGAACCGAGACGCGGACACAGGTTGAGCAGCTCCAGAAAAGACTGGGGGCGGAGGTAATCCCCCTCGACGATATGAAAGCCCTCAATCAAACCCCCCAGCAAGATACTATGCGAAGGGCCAGAGCCGCATTAAAGAGGGGAAAAGACGCGGTGATCACATCATCCCCCACCGTTGAAGCAGTGGAACAAACACGAGAAGAAGCCAGACAATTGGGCTTAACCCCAGAGGAACTCGAAGACCGCATCACAGAAGCCCTAGCTGAATCCACCAAACGGCTCCTGCACAATTTGTCAGGCATAATCATCACAGGCGGAGCAACCGCCCTAGCTGTCACGAAGAAACTGGGCACCCGAAACATAGAGATTCTGGACGAGGTTCAACCCGGGGTACCCGTGCTCATGCTGGACGACATCCCCGCGGTGACCAAGGCAGGTGGTTTCGGCCAACCAGATATTCTCATTCAAGCGACAAAGTACCTGAAGAGGAAACATAGATGAAACCCACAATAGCCATCACAATCGGAGACCCAGCGGGCATCGGACCCGAAATAGTCGCCAAGACACTGGCGGACCCAGAGACCTACAGAGTATGCAACCCATTGGTAATAGGCGACAGCCACGCCATGAAGATGGGCATAGAAGTAGCAAAACAGAGTCTAATAATCAACATCATCGAGAAACCCGGGCAAGCGAAATTCAGACACGGCGCCATCGACCTAATAGACCTCCACAACATCGACCCAATGAAGATACAGATGGGAGTAGCCGCCCCAATGACCGGCGCAGCAAGCGCAGAGTACGTAATACACGCAGCCGACCTAGCCCTAGCCGATGCAGTGGACGCCATAGTAACCGCGCCGCTGAACAAGGAAGCCATGCACATGGGTGGATACAATTACCCGGGGCACACCGAGCTATTAGCCGAGAAGTCATGCACCAGTGACTACGCCATGATGCTCGCCACTGGGAACCTCAGAGTAGTCCACGCCACGACCCACATACCTTTCCGGGAAATCTCAGAGCGCTTAACCACCGAGCGAATATACACCACCATCCACATCGCCCAAGACGCTTGCCTGAGCCTAGGAATAGGCAAGCCAAGGATAGCAGTAGCCGGGTTAAACCCCCACAGCGGAGACGGTGGCTTATTCGGGGACGAAGAAGCGCGGATCATCACACCAGCCATAGAGAAGACGCGGCTGGAGGGGCTGGACGTGGATGGACCCGTACCACCAGACACAGTCTTCGGCAAAGCAACTGGAGGACAATACGACATCGTGGTTGCACTCTACCACGATCAGGGACACATACCCGTGAAGCTCCTGGGCATGAAATACGATGAAGCCACAGGAAAATGGGACAGCGTCAGCGGGGTAAACATCACCCTCGGACTCCGATTCATCAGAACCTCGGTTGACCACGGCACAGCCTACGGCAAAGCAGGCAAAAGAGAGGGAACCGCCAACCCACAGAGCCTCAAGGAAGC
>CAYUTB010000087.1:0-6500 GCA_964447425.1 uncultured Candidatus Bathyarchaeia archaeon | reverse complement strand
TTCATCATACCCGCCATGGGCAGCCATGGAGGAGCAACCCCTGAGGGGCAGATAGAGGTGCTTCACAGCCTAGGGGTCACTGAGGAATCTGTAGGAGCGCCCATTGAGTCCAGTATGGAGGTTCGGGTAATAGGCGCCCTCCCAGATGGCGTTGAGGTGTATCTTAGCCGCATCGCGTTGGAATCTGCTGGGATATTCGTCGTGGGCAGGATAAAGCCACACACCGACTTCAAAGGCGAGATCGAGTCAGGGCTACTGAAGATGATGGCTATCGGGCTGGGTAACCAGAAGGGAGCCGAGATGATTCACTGGCACCGCTATGATGGATACCACAGGATACTCCCTGAGGCTGGTAAACTCATCGCACAGAAAACCAACATCGTAATGGGACTTGCTCTACTGGAGAACGCCCACCATGGGACAGCGGAAATCCACGCCCTGTACCCAGAAGAGTTCTACGAGGCGGAGAAACAGCTGCTGGAGAAAGCCAAGGACCTGTTGCCGAGACTTCCCTTCAAAGAAATCGACGTATTGGCGGTGGAGGAGATCGGTAAAAACATCAGCGGCGTGGGCATGGACACCAACGTCACGGGTAAATTCTGGATGCCCGGCGAACACGACCAGAGGGCACCGGATATCAAGAAGATGGCTGTACTCGACCTCACAGAGGAGACCCATGGGAACGCCATCGGAATCGGTCTCGCTGATGTAACTACGAGGCGAGCCTTCGATAAGATCGATTATCACCAGACATATGTGAACTGCCTCACACAGGGAAGCGGCGAGACAGGCAAAATACCGCCATATCTGGCAAACGACCGAGACGCCATAGCTACAGCCATCAGGATCAGTGGACCCATACCGCCGAGAGAGGCTCGGGTAATCAGGATAAAGAACACTCAGGAGCTGGATACAATCTACATCAGCGAGGCGCTGGTAAGGGAGCTCCAGAACAACCCCGAGCTCCAGAAACGGCTCAAGATAGTCGATGAGTTAAAAGAAATGCAGTTCGATGTACTCGGCTACTTGGCGAGATAAAACGGAGCACTAATAGTTCTCCGCTAATATCTCATAGTATGCCCGTGGGTGCTGGCAGGCTGGGCAGACCTCTGGGGCTTCCTTGCCATGATGGACATATCCGCAGTTCAGGCAATGCCATTTGACGTCCTTATCTCGTTTGAAGACAGTGCCGTTCTTTATGTTGGCGAGAAGCTTCCTGTAGCGTTTCTCATGCTCCTCCTCCACCTCGGCTATCTCTTTGAAGCTCTCCGCTATCTTATCAAAGCCCTCTTCCTTCGCTGTCTTGGCGAACTCCGGGTATAGTACACTCCACTCCTCCTTCTCCCCAGTAGCCGCAGCCAACAGGTTCTCAGCAGTAACCCCAATAACCCCAGCCGGGTACATTGCGGTGATCTCCACCATTCCTCCCTCAAGATACTTGAAGAACACCTTGGCGTGCTCCTTCTCGTTCTCAGCTGTCTCCATAAATATCTTCTGGATCTGAATATACCCCTCATTTCTAGCGACGCTCGCAAAATACGTGTACCTATTACGTGCCTGACTCTCCCCAGCGAATGCCTTGAGAAGATTCTTCTCCGTTTTTGAACCCTTAAACTTCATATTAGAACCGTATTTTGTTAAACTTTGAGGTTTAAAAACGTGAGGTTAGTCCTTGAAGGCGGGAGGAACAGGGATTTCCTTCCACCTGCGGATAAACTCCGCCATGAACTCCACCCTCTCCTCGAGTCTAGCCCTGTACTCCTCAGGGTCAGCGTCTAGGGGGCTGTTCCACCCATAGATACCGTCGGCGCTAAAGTCATCGGTATCTGGCTGAGCCGATGCTCCGAATACCTGTGATACCACCTCGTAGTCTGGGCGATCAGGGTTCAGCATCTCCCTTAGCTTCTTACCCATACTGTTACTGGGTTTCCAGTCCTCGGGTATGCGCCACATCTCAACCAACTCAGGGAACAACGCTAATGCAGTGCCGGTCTCGTTTGTGCCGCTGTGTACATCCCAGTACCGCTGGCTTCGATCAGTGGATTTCTTGGCTAACTCGGTCTTGTTTGGACCCGTGGGCACTGTGACCATCACACCGAACTCCCGTTTCGCCACCTGAGCGACGAGATTCATCGTAGCAGTGTTGCCCCCGTGCCCATTCACTATTACAAATCGTTTGACGCCGTGATAAGCCAATGACCCGATGGTGTCCATCAGGACCCCCATGAGGGTCTCCCAGCTAAACGTGATGCTACCCGCGAAGCCCATGTGATGGGGGCTGTACCCGGGCCAGCATGGGTGAACACAGACACTGTTGGTCCTTGAGGCCATCTTGTGAATAACCTCACGTACCGCAAGCGAGTCCATTCCCAGCGGCAGATGGGGTCCATGCTGCTCGATTGATCCTATCCCGATTATTACGACCGGGTTCTCTTCATGTTCTAACCAGTCCTCGAATGCGGGACGGGTCAACTCTGTGATCCAAAACTTGGATAAAACACCGTTTTCTGACATGTTACAAAATTAGGTTATGATGGATAAAACACCATCCACTCACAGCTCAAGCTCGGCCTCATCATAGATGAATACGTTCTCAATGGCTTCACCGAATATGCGGGCGATACGGGCTGCCAAGAGCAGGCTCGGGTTATACTCCCCATTCTCAACGAAGCTGATGGTCTCGCGTCTGACTCCCGCTTTTTTTGCTAGGTCCGCCTGAGTTAACCCATCTCTTGCCCTTAGCTCCTTGATACGCGTATTCATTGCCCATTCTTCCTGTGATAATAGTACATGGCTATGAAGTAGACGGCGCACTGGCCGAGCATACCGATTATCACTATTGCTGGTGAACCTATGGTGGGTGTAGGTAACCAGTTGTTTGATAAGAACTCATACCAGAGCAACGCTAGCCAGATGTAGTTTCCTATGAGGAAGGCTGCTCTCCCTGCTTTGCCTTCCATCAGAATGGTTCTCTCATCCTTGATGGCAAAGCCCTGTTTCTGGTCTTCTCGGCGGTCTAGTATTCCGCCTATGAATAGTCCTCCTATTCCTATTAATACGGCGACGTTTACGCCGCTCATGAACCCGAATAAGCTTGTGCCGAACTGCCATATTGTTATGGCTCCTGCTACTATGGCGACTATCGTTGTGATTATGTTTCTCGTTTTCATCATCTCAATCTCCTGTTATGTTTACCACACATCATGTTATGTAAAACACACAATGTGTTATATAAACCTAACGCCAGCTGGGTGGGGCTCACCCGCAAGACACAAAAACTCCTAGCGCCAAAATCAACACATGCTCCGCATACGGTGGAACGGTCAAAGTTGCTTTACAATCAAAGACGAGACCACCACCATAATCACAGACCCCCACGACGGAGCAACACTAAATCTACCCCTGCCCCCTACCGAGGCAGACGCAGTAACCATCAGCCATGCCCACTCCGATCACAATAGCGGAGCCAACAGGTACAAATGCCCCATACTCAGGGACCCTATCGACACTACAATTGGGACTGCCCGCCTCAGAGGCGTTGAGTGCTGGCACGATGACCAACGAGGAAAACGTCTGGGTAAAAACATCGCGTGGAACATCACGATGCAGGGAATACAGGTAACCCATCTAGGTGATCTCGGTCACTACTTGACTCCTTCTCAGATGTTTCAGATCGGTGTACCGGATATATTGATGGTTAACACAGGCGCTGATATAGCCTTGGGTGAGGACAACATCGCGTTACTCAGCCCCAAGATAATCATACCCATGCATTACTACACGTCGGGCATCGATTTCCCCTTCTACCACCTCAAATCTATACTGGATTTTACGGATGGGAAACAGGACGTCATACAGGTAGAGAATGAACACACCTATACCCGTGAATCCATCCCCTACCGCCCAGTGATCCATGTCTACAAGCCACCGAGAAAACAGAGATAAGCTCTGGAGGCAATCTCTACTTATGAAAGCCCCCGCTTTACTGGATATCATCGAGGCAGCTGAACGAATTAAACCATACATGAACCCATCCCCCCTTTATACATATCCGACGCTCAACGAGCTTCTGGGATTCACGGCGTATATCAAACACGAGAACTATAACCCAACAGGAGCATTCAAGATCAGGGGAGGCATCAATCTAATCAGCAGGCTCAGCCCCGAGGAGAAGAAACGCGGAGTAATCACAGCCAGCACCGGCAACCACGGTCAGAGCATCGCATTGGCTGGAAAAATATTCGGAGTAAATGTCCACATCTGTGTGCCAGAAGGCGCCAACCCCATCAAGGTAGCCGCGATCCGCATGCACGGCGCCACCATCCATGAACATGGAAAAGACTTCGACTCTGCCGTTGAGAACGGGAAACAACTCGCCGAGAAACACGGGTACAGGTTTATCAACAGTGGAAACGAGCCCCTTCTCATCGCTGGAGTAGGAACCATAGGGCTTGAGATAATGCAGCAGAAGCCAGACATCGAAGTGGTGATCAGCCCAGTGGGCAGCGGAACAGGCGCAGGCGGCGCAGCCACAGCAGTAAAGGCGCTGAACCCCACTGTGAAGACCATCTCTGTGCAGGCAGAGAAAGCCCCCAGCATCTACATGAGCTATAAGAGTGGAAAACTAGAATCCACACCCACCGCTGAGACCTTCGCAGACGGCTTAGCCACAAGAAACGCCTTCGAGCTACCATTAGGCATACTCCGCAGCAATGTTGATGAATTTGTACTGGTCTCGGAGGAGGAGATGCGTCATGCCATCAAGTTATACCTTGAACACTGCCACACAGTGGCGGAGGGAGCAGGTGCAGCGACATTAGCAGCAGCGGTCAAGCTCAAGGACCAGCTAAAAGGGAAGAGGGTGGCGCTGGTGCTCAGCGGAGGCAACATCACGCTGGATGAGTTAACCAAGTCTATACGATCTGGCTAACCAGTAATTCCCGCTGTGTATTCTCCACGAATTCCTCGATGTATGGTAGGACTCTTCTCAGGTCCTTTCCCGTTACCGAGACATTTGCTGCTTGGCGTACTTTTTCTCGCCCATTAAACGCTATGCTCAGACCCGATGCCTTCATCATCTGAATGTCATTGGCACCATCACCAACCACAACACAACGACTTGGATTGATTCCCAGCCAGCTGGCGAGCCCAAGCAGCTTCTCGGCTTTACCTCTGGCTGTTACTACTGGCTCTATGACCCCCGTGATGCAGCCGTTTTCAACTTTGAAGCGGTTACTGCAGACATACTCTACTCCAAGAAGGTATGCTACTCTATCTGCTAGGATATCGAATCCGCCTGTAATGATTATGGGGGTCGCTCCCAGTCGCTTTACCCTTGATATTGTTTCCTCGGCTCCATGAGACAGGGGAAGACTCTCTGCAACCATCCGCACCGTCTCAATGCTTATGTCACGGATGAGGCGTATCCGCATATCAAGGGAGGCTCTGAAGTCCAGTTCTCCCCTCATAGCCCGATCCGTAATATCATCTAGGGATGTCTTCTTCCCGGTGCACTCACCGAGTGCCGGAAAGAGCTCAGCATCAACCAAGGTTCCTTCTAAATCAAACGCTACTATCAAGAAAATGTTCCTCCGAAGAGAATTATCTAGGCTTGATAGGCGAATTACAGTCTCTGGGACTGAGATATGATACTGGAGCCGCATAGAATTGCTGCATTGATGTTGTCCAGTATCATATTGTTCACCTATCGAAGTTCCGAGGAGACGAACTGGGGGTCTATCTGATAAAAGGTTATTGTGTGAAAAATGGGTACACACACCTCAGTCATTAAATCCCCCCAATGGGTTCTACTCATTATGCTGGATGCGATCATCAAAAAAGCCTCAGATGAGCTGCTATCCCGGGAGAAGGCTCGGGACGAGGCGTATAGTCGGGCTAGAAGAGCCAGAATCTTGAGCAAACAAGCCATCCTATTGCTGCACAGTGGGGAGACGCTGAACGCGGAAGCGAATCTGGATGAGGCGAAGAAGCTGATAGCCGAGATCGATGGATATGTCGCGGTGCACCCTGAGATAGCCTTCTATGAGTCAGTTACCGCTGCCAGAGAAGAATACTCGGAGGCATGCATACTCATCGGGTTGAACACGGGGCGTGGCTACCCCAACCCAGAGGAACTAGGAATATCATCATCTGATTATATTATGGGTCTCGCCGATGTCCCAGGTGAGCTCAGAAGACAGACACTGGACTTGCTACGAGCAGGTGACCTTGAGGCGGCTGAGAGAAACCTAGCCACCATGGAGGAGATATACCTCAACCTCGTAACAGTCGAGGAGGTCTCCCTCTTCCTTAAGGGTCTCAGGAGAAAACTGGATGTAACCAGAAACGTGAACGAGCGGACAAGATCCGAGATCACTACTGAGGCGAGCAGGGAGAGGCTCAGGCAGAAGTTAGCTGAGGTGGGGGAGAAGCTTCAGTAATCGTCTTACTGTGACGTTTTTTGTACTTAATTGTCCGGTTGTGAATGACGTTTTTGTATA
>CAYUTB010000086.1:6002-10506 GCA_964447425.1 uncultured Candidatus Bathyarchaeia archaeon | reverse complement strand
TACTTGCGTTCTACCTTCTCCACATCAACCAAGACAACGATAACTGCGTTAACCATCACCACCTCATGGCTCTTAGCATCTGGATCAAGGCTCTCTGGAGGCCAAATCATTCCACCTTTTATGATGTTGATTCTTCTTTTCCCCTCCGGGAGAACACTGAGCACAGCCTCTCCATCCACCTTGTCAGGGTTAGGAGCAGCGATTGTAACATCAACCATGAGGGCTTCTTCCAGTTCCTTGAAGCTCCCTATCCTGAAGAGTGAGCCAAGTCCTATCATGCTGCTGTGGCTTATGGCGTCCTTTATGGCTCGCTGGGCTGCCTTTGTCTCATCCTTTCCATGGAGATCTACCCCAGTTCCGTTTTCGAGCAGATATCTTCTATAATCTGGCATAGTTTGGTCACTTTGACAGAGTGTATTGGTTTTTAAAGGGTTTCTCCCGTTAATGTTAAAAGGTATGTTGCTTTGTCCATGAGACAAGTCTCTGCTATGGAGTGTGAATAATTGGAGCCGCTTGAGTACAGGTTAATTGAGAAGATCAAAAAATATCTGGACGAGGATATAGGTTACGGGGACATAACCAGTGAGACCCTTATCCCTGATTCGCAGATGGCTAAGGCCAAGTTGTATTTCAAGGAGCCGGGTGTGGTATCTGGTTTGGCTGAAGCCACGACAGTCTTCAAGATACTGGGATGCAGCGTCCAGCCTCATGCGAGAGACGGAGAGCGAACAGAGGCTAGAAAGACCCTGTTATCTGTTGAGGGCTCCGCTCGGGCTCTCCTCATGGGTGAGAGGCTCGCGTTGAATTTTGTGGGCCGTATGGCTGGCATTGCCACTCAGACAGCAAAGATAGTTGAGGATGTAGCCAAGCGTAATCCTTCGACCCGTGTCGCTGCGACGAGAAAGACTCTGCCGGGTCTGCGCGAGTTTGATAAACGAGCTGTTGTGCATGGTGGAGGCGATCCTCATCGTTTTGGTCTCGATGACTGTGTCTTGATTAAGGACAATCATCTGGAGCTTGTTCCCAGTGTAACTGAGGCGGTTAAACGTGCCCGCGCCGGGATTAGCTTCACCAAGATGATTGAGATCGAGGTCAGGAGTCTTGAGGATGCTGTTGAGGCTGCCCGGGCTGGCGCAGATATTATTATGTTTGATAATATGGGTCCAGCTGAGATCCGGGAAAACTTGGGGAAGCTGGATGCTCTTGGGCTCAGAGAGGGGATAATCTTTGAGGCTTCAGGGGGCATAACTGCTGATAATGCCGGTGACTACGCTGCCGCTGGGGTGGATGTGGTGAGCTTAGGGGCGTTGACTCACAGTGTTCACAGCTTGGATGTAAAATTTGAGATAGAGATGATAAAATGAATCTTCTTCAAGAAAAGATACTTGAGATAAAGAAACAGAAAAACGCGTTACTACTTGTTCATAATTATCAGGTCCCTGAGATTCAGGAGATAGCTGATTTTCTAGGTGACAGCCTTGAGCTGTGCAGAGAGGCTCAGAGAGCCAAGGATGTGGATATGATCGTTTTCTGTGGCGTGGACTTTATGGCTGAGACCGCCAAGGTACTGAACCCAGATAAGAAGGTGGTCATACCTAGCGCAAAGGCAATCTGTCCCATGGCGGGAATGCTCTCCATGGATGTTCTTCTGGAAGCAAAGAAAAAGTACCCTGATGCACCCGTGGTTCTATATGTTAATACTTTGGCCGAGGCGAAAGCCGAGGCAACCGTAACCTGCACAAGCGCAAACGCTGACAAGATCGTAAAACAGCTGGGCGCGAAACAGGTTATCTTTGGACCCGATAAAAACCTAGGCTACTTTGTGAGGAAACGGGTTCCGGGTGTCGAGATAATCGATGTACCCGCGGATGGTCACTGCAGGGTTCACAGGTTCATCGGAAACGGCGATGAGGCTATAGAACTCAAGAAACAGTATCCGGGCTCTGAGGTCTGGGCGCACCCCGAGTGTGAGCCCGAGTTTCAGGAGAGAGCTGACTATGTGCTTAGTACAGGCGGGATGGTGAAGCGAGCCAAGGAGACCGATGCCAAGGTGATCATCGTGGGCACCGAGGAGGGTCTCATCGACAGGGTTCAACGGGAGAACCCTGAGAAGATCTTCCTGCCGGCTAAGAAATACGCGGTGTGTGGGGCTATGAAGCGAATTACATTGGAGAATCTGTTTATGGCAATAGTTAATGAAGAGCCCGTTGTTGAGGTAAAGGCTGAGATCGCTGACCGTGCGAGGCTCGCCATAATGCGTATGCTTGAGATGAGCTAGGGTTCGATACTCTTTTTTCTTAGGTATCTTGTTTCATTGGTAATTAGGTGAATATGTTGAGTATTATCGAGTTTGAGGGAAAGAAGCCGAAGGTTCATCCCTCTGTGTTTTTGGCTCCTGGTTCATGGGTCATCGGTGATGTCACATTAGGTGAGGATGTGAATGTTTGGACAAACGCTGTTATCAGGGGTGACGATGACGCTGTTGTGATAGGTGCCCGAACCACTGTTCTTGAGGGGTGTCTCATCGAGGCTCCCACGGGTAATCCTGTGGAGATCGGTGAGGATGTTATCATCAGTCACGGGGCGACTGTTCATGGGGCTAGTATCGAGGATGGGTGTATCGTGGGCATCGGGGCTATTGTGCTGGATAACGCGAAGATTGGCTCCCGGTCCATCATAGGCTCCGGTGCGTTGGTTTCTCCGAGAACCGAGATCCCCGAGAATCAGCTTGTATTAGGCGTACCGGCTAAGCCGGTTCGGGAGTGCAAGGACGCTGAGCATCAGTATATGGCTAAGGAGCATGAGCGGACCCTCAGCAAGGCGAAGGTCTACAAGAAGATTTATGCTCAGGGTTAGCCTTTCAATTCATTTAAATTAATGTAATATTAATTATTAACTTGTATCTGTATGGTGATTGATCAAATACTTTTGGGGTTTTTGATTATCGTAACCCTGGTTCTGTTGGTTATGCTCTTCCAATTCTTTAAAGCAGTTAATCGTGAGATCAGGAAAAAAGATGCACCGCCTCAGGCGGAAAAAGGGAAGACACCTAGAGACCCCTTGGTTCAAGACCCTGAGACCGAGTGATCTCTTAGACTTTCTTGTTATGTTTGAACGAGTACGCGGAGGGGCAGAGATCGGTTAATACACAGTTCTCGCAGTCAGGTTTCTTCGCGTTACACACCCTTCTCCCATGGGTTATGAGCATATAGTTGACAGCCCACCACTTCTCCCTCGGGAAGAGCTGCATCAGGTCCTGCTCGACCTTCACAGGGTTTTTCTCCTCACTGAACCCAAGCAAGTTACTCAATCTATGAACATGGGTGTCTACTGCTATTCCCTCGATCTTACCGAAAGAGCCAGCCAGCACGATATTGGCGGTTTTACGAGCCACGCCTTTGAGTTTCACAAGCTCCTCCATTGTGTCCGGTACGTTTCCATTATGTTCCTCTACAATGGTTTTCGCGAGGGATTGGATTGCCTCTGCTTTTCTCCTGTAGAACCCAGAGGATCTGATGTCTTGTTCAAGTTCCTCCCTCGGGACATTCACGTAATCTGCAGCGGTCCTGTATTTTTTGAAAAGTTCCTTTGTTATCTTGTTGATCTGCTGGTCCGTTGCCTGAGCCGAGAGCACCGTCGCTACTAGGAGCTCCAGTGGGTTATGGTGGCTAAGCTCTGTGCCTTCTACGTCCGAGTACTCAGTCTCTAGGCGCTTGATGACCTCATGGGCTCTTTCCCTGTTATCCATAGCCAAGAATACATATCAGTTGCTTAAATGGTTTAGAAACGATGACCGTTTCACTTATATGAGTGATTCAGAGTTTTCTGATGCTATGAATAAACGCGTCGCTTCAGCCTGTTTCACTATTATTGTTGGTTTACTGATGATGGGTATGTGGAGTATGCTCGTCCTCACAGATCAGGTGCCCTACTTGGATACTCCTCAGCTGGAGATCAAGCTGCATATATTCACGGAGATGCTGACCGCTGGTATGCTGATTCTTGGAGGCGTCTCGGTCCTCAGGGGCTGGGGGAAGCTATTCGATCTGCACTATGTTTCACAGGGTATGCTTATCTACGCCATAATCAACAGCAGCGGGTATTACATCGATCTGGGTGAGACGGCTATGGCTGCCATGTTCTCTGTCATGCTGCTTGGTGTCCTTGCCTCATTGTATATCTTCCACTCTGAGACCAGTGGTTAGATTGATGCAAATGTTAAATCCTTTTTAGAGCATACTCATTCGACCGTCATGGAGTATGATTACCTAATCAAGAACGCAACCATCGTCGAGGGAACGGGCAAGAAAGCCTACCGTGGAGCCCTCGGAGTCAAAGACGACAAGGTGGCTGCGCTAGGCGAAGTAAAGGGAGACGCAGTCCAGACAATAGATGCGAAGGGGTTGACTGCGTTACCCGGTTTCATCGATGCCCACAGCCACGCTGACTGGGCGCTACTATGGTACCCGTTGACCCAGAGCCACGTCATGCAGGGGATAACTAC
>CAYUTB010000086.1:0-5902 GCA_964447425.1 uncultured Candidatus Bathyarchaeia archaeon | reverse complement strand
CGCAGCCAGATGCATGAACTCATACATGAAGCCATGAAAGAGGGCTGTATCGGTCTGAGCACCGGTCTCGACTATGACCCCGATGTTTATGCGAGTCACGATGAGATCGTGGAGTCTGTCGCCGAGATAAAGGAGTATGGTGGGGTCTATTGTCCCCACTGGAGGCGCACGGGTAGGAGACGCGGGGTCGCCGCTGGGCATGTTCCCAATGAGAAGATCAAGGCATTGATGGAGTGTGTTGATGTCTACGAGAAGACTGGGGTTAGGCTGCATTATGCTCACCTGAGCACCGGGTGGCAGATCTACCCTGATGCTCCCCCAGAACTCGAAGAAGCAAACCTCAGGGTAACCATAGACATGATCACCAAGAGGAGCAAGGGTGAACTGGACATCACATGGGACGCCATACCATTCCTCGTCAGGGGAGGCTACAGTGTAATGCCCTACCTCTGCAGCCTGCTGGAGCCTTGGCTCCGTGAACTTGGCAGCCGGGAGGCACTGGGCAAGTGGCTTGATGTACCCGACTTTAGAAAAGAGGTCTACGAGGCTATCAGAGCAGGTAAATGGTTTATCCGGGTAGCGTATAACCCGAACACGAACCCCTTCTGGGCGACGAACCTCACGGTTACGAAGAGCAAGGTCGAGGGCATCGACGGTAAGAGTGTGCAGGAGGTAGCCGAGATGTGGGGTGTTGACCCATGGGACGCCTACTGTGACATCATCGTCAAGGACCCGGACACAAGAGGCGTAACGGGCAACCTCAACTATAACCCGGCTTATGATCAGTACTATACTCACCCCAAGGGCATGGTCGGTCTCGACACCATGGTCAGCGACGACAAGCGTGAATCCGAGAGCCCACCCTATGGGATACCCGGCATCAACAGCTTCGTAGCGTACCCCATCTTCTACAACACCTATGTTAAGGAGAAGAAGACCTTCACGCTGGAGGAGGCAGTGCAGAAGACCAGTGTAATGGCTGCACGGGTCCATAATCTAGCTGGACGAGGTAAGTTGGAGGTCGGAGGATACGCTGACATCGTTTTGATGGATCTTCCCAACCTGAAGGTCACAGCCAACGAGATCGAGCCAAGGAAGTACCCTGAGGGAATAAAGCATGTTTTCGTGAATGGGTCCCCAGTTGTAAAGGAGGGAAAGCATACAGGGGCTCGACCCGGCAGGGTGCTGAAGCGGGTTTAGCGTTTTTTCCCATTTTCTCCATTTTTTTATTAATAATTACTGTTATTATCCGATTTTGTTTTTTCTTATTTAAAAGGAAAATCCTTTTAACTCTTTACTATGCTTACCTTAAGCACCAGCGTAAAACTAGATGAGGAATCTATATGGAGCGATCTAACACCGTTTTTATTGGAAGAAAGCCTATTCTCAACTACGTGCTCGCATGCATGACATTGTTCAAGTCTGGCCATGAGGATATAATCATCAAGGCTAGGGGACAGAGCATCAGCAGGGCTGTTGATGTCGTGGAGGTCCTAAAGAGCAGATTCATGCCCAATGCTAATGTTACCGATATAAAGATCGGCACCGAGAGCATGATGAGCGAGGATCGAGGACCTTCCAATGTAAGCACCATTGACATAACAGTCAAAGCTTAAATAAGACGGCAGAGCATCCATGATTCCTTCGACGCGCCGGAGGACCTATCGACGTGCAGATACAGCTATGTGAATTCTGTCTGAAGAGCGGGATGCTCTGTAACAAGTGCAAAGCTAAAGTACAGTCCGGAGAAGTCAGTGAACAATACATCGAGGTAGCGAAGCTACTGCTGGGTTTAGAGAACCAGTACCAGTTCCTCCAGAAGATGAGGCTGGATAACGTATTAGACGCAGGGGGATTCCTCGTCCTCGTAGTGGGGAAGGGAGACTCTGCGAAGATCAACGCCGATCCCAAGCTCACTCGTGACCTTGGAGACCAGTTCAATAAACGGGTACTGGTTATTGAGAGCGGTGTCAAGGATCGTCAGTTCCTTGAGGACCTTTTCGCGAACCAACATATTGTTACTATAAACATCATCTGGCTACCAGACGGAACCACTGAAACCCGAGTTGTTTTACAGGGACGCGGAAGCAGGCGTCTCAGTAAAAAGCGTCTGCAGGCACTCGTTAATGTCGCGAAGACCGTGAGAAACATGGATCTCCGCGTAGAGTACGCCTACTGACCGCCAAACTTTTTATACCCTTTTCTAGTTCAAATGCGTAGCCAGTGAGTGGTGTCAAGGTATGTTTGACAATAGATTATACATAGAGGAAGCAGAGAAACACGTAGGCGAGACTATCACCCTTGCAGGGTGGGTTAGCCGTACACGAGATCTAAAGAAGATCAGATTCATTGTTCTCAGGGACCGCACAGGCGAGATACAGGTAGTTGTCAAACCCGATATGAAGGAACTGTTTGAGCTATCTCTGGGTCGTGAGGACGTTATCGTTATCACGGGAAAGCCCCTGAAGAGCGATGTCGCAAACGCTGGGGTGGAGTTCATTCCGGATAGCATTGAGGTTATCAATAAGAGCGAACAGCCACTGCCCGTTGATATACTGGAGAATAAGAAGAGCGACCTAGACACAAGGCTGAATTACAGGTTCCTCGACTTCAGGAGCCCCACGAGCAACGCCATATTCACGATTCAGAACACCTTGGTAACCGCGTTCAGGGGATACCTGAGCGAGAACCGCTACATGGAGTTCCAGCCACCGTGCATCATCGGCAGCGCATCAGAGGGAGGCGCAGACCTGTTCGCCATCCCATACTTCGAGAAGATGGCTTTCCTAGCCCAGAGCCCCCAGCTCTACAAGCAGATGTGTGCCATCAGCTTCGAGAAGGTCTTCACAATCACACCCATCTGGAGGGCTGAGAAGTTCAACACCCCCACTCACCTGAATGAGGTAAGACAGATGGATATTGAGCAAGCTTTCAGTAACGATGAGACCGTTATGGGTGTGCTTGAGAAAACTCTTGTCCATATGCTCTCTGAGGTAAAGGAGAAGGCGGGTAAGGAGCTTGAGATACTCGGGCGGGAGCTCAGTGTCCCGAAGCTTCCTTTGAGGCGGGTGACCTACACCGAGGCTATTGAGATGCTTCAAGGCGCAGGTGAATCTATTCTCTGGGGAGACGACTTCACGAAGACCCAGGAGAAGATATTAACGGAGCTAGTGGGGGAGGAAGCCTTCTTCCTGAAGGACTGGCCGGGTGCACAGAAGGCGTTCTACGCCATGCCCTATAACAAGGAGAATGAGGCTGATGCGAAGTACCTTATGGAAACATATGGTAACGTAGAGATCGGTGATAAGATTGTGCGTGCCTTCGACTGCCTGTATTCCGGTATTGAGATCAGCAGTGGTACCATGCGTATTCATCTGCCTGAGCTATTGGCTGAGCGTATCAAATACAAGGGATTGAACCCTGACAACTTTGAGTACTATATCGGAGCGTTCAGGTACGGTGCGCCCCCACATGCTGGGTGGAGCATCGGGTTAGAGCGTATCACCATGACGGTGACTGGTCAGGATAATATCCGCGAGTGCTGCATGTTCCCCCGAGACCGGGATAGGCTGGTGCCATAGTTGGCAAAGGACAGTCCTTTCACCTATAAGATGGTCATCGTGATGCGTACAGACCTCAAGATGAGCGTAGGCAAGATGATTGCTCAGGCGTGCCACGCGGCGGTTAGCTGTAGCGAGGAGACCAAGAAGGCTCAGACCAAGCATTGGAGAAGGTGGATGGATGAGGGCGCCAAGAAGGTGGCGCTTCAGGCGGATAGTCTTGAGGAGCTTGAGGAGTTGGCTGTGAAGGCTGAGGGGCTGAATATTACTTATGTTTTGATTCAGGACGCTGGGTATACTGAGGTGGCTCCGGGTACTACTACCTGTATTGGTATTGGTCCTCATCAGGAGCAGTTCATCGATAAGGTGACAGGCAGACTACCCCTACTATAACTTGTTTCATGTAACAATGCGTTTGAATTTCCCGCAGTATAACACAGATGAAAAGGTTTTAATTATTTCTTTTATCTGTAAGCATCCCCTGCCATTGCAGGAATAAATACATCTGCACACTTAGGTGCAAATTCCCTGTTAATCCCTCCATTTACTAAATACCCATACTCAACCACAGAGTAAGGCTCTAAGTGCACAAAATCAGCATAGTACCCAAACTTCACTTCATATACTATACTGCCAGCTTCCAGTCTGTTTAATGCCTCAATGGGCGTCAAATATACCTTATCTATGCCTCTTTCTTCAAGAACTGGAAAATGAAGCCTGTAACCTAAAATCTCTTCATCACATATCTCAACCCAAGCGTCTGTACCAGTTCCCAGTAATTCAATTCCATGATAATAGATGTCATAGTATATTCTGTAATAGTAGATGGTTGTTGGAGTAATCTCATAGAACTCGTATGATGGGAAAATCTTCTCAACCTTTTCCACTCTGTATTCTAATGATGAATTGAAATACTCCCTAATTTTCTCAATAAGCTGATCCGCCTTCTCTATACACTGCTCTTCAGATAAGACCTCTACTCTGTATCTTTCCTTATAGGGCATGTCAAACTCAAAGTGACTCATACCAACCCCATAAAATGTGAGATTATACAACCCATAATAGTAGATACGGGGATCAGAGCCTTTACTGCCTGTCATTCCTGAGAACCCTGCGAATCTTTGAGCAAAATTATATGGTCTATAGGCTTCTTGAGTACCGTATATTTCTCTTACTAATACTAGTTTTATGATTTGGTCTGGTGTGTCGGGGGTTTCACATTTAAGATTAATATCTGGTGAAAGATGTGGAGTTGTTATCCAATTGTATCCAGAAACAATGATTATGAGGATAAGAATTATTGATGTGATCTTATAGATCGTTTTCGTATTCTGATTTCTTTTTCCTAATAGGTAACCTATGACTAACCCAGTTACTAGGAATAAACCAAGAAATTTCAAGGAGTTATAACCGGGTTGCCAGTCAACGAAATCAAGCCAATTCATTATTCATCCTCTTCAGGGTTTTCAAGTATGGAATAGTTACGCTTTGGCTGGACTTCTACATATTTATCCCAACTATAATCACCGATACCCCCAAGCAGGCGAGGGTTCTCTCGTGTTAGTTGGAGAAACCCCCCTGCCAATAAGATAGAAAGAACCACAGCTAAGGATAGTAATATTGTATCAAAAATCAAAGCCTTTCACCGCGAATAAGTGTATGAACTAATCGATAACTGACAAAAACTAACCCTAGTAAAGCTAAAACCCCAATAATGTTAGCTATCCACGGATACTCAGGAGTAAAACTCCATACAGACTCCGACCAACATAACAGGTTCATCAATGGTTTTATTTTATTTTTCATTAATAGGTTTTTTCATCAAGAAAACTTGACGAAGCAATCTGTGACGTTCTAAACTCTAGTATTATATCTCTACCAAAGTATCATATCATACATCATAGTGGTGAGTGGACATGAGTGAAAAAAATGGCAACTATCTGGTGGCTTTTGTGCTAATAGTAATGATAATTGTAACGGCTATGAGCATTCTGAAAACACCAGAAGTGGAATTTATCCCCAGTGAACGTACAAATAACGGGTCTCACATTTGGATACCAGAACAATATACCCCTTTAGAGCCACCCTTTAACCCAGTTAGTCTAGGCATATTCTTAGGAGAAACGAAACAGATCGGATGTCTAACAACTCTTGAAGCAAAAGTCACCAAACTCGATGACCCAAGCACTACTGGATATGGAACAGTCTACGGCTTGGAGAGAACAGGCATAGCATACCCAGTAGGCTATGATACAGTGTACCTCGTAGACTCAGAGAACCAGTTTAGCCCCCATCCATTAGACCTTAAAACAAGCCCTATAGCCCTCGAACTAAACAATGTA
>CAYUTB010000085.1:0-10637 GCA_964447425.1 uncultured Candidatus Bathyarchaeia archaeon | reverse complement strand
CACCGGCTTGGCGCAGACCAGAAGATCGCCCGATGGGAAAAGATCGTAGAATACTTCAACCTCCTCCAGTCAGAGTCACCCCTTATCAAAGTATATGATAAGGGGCCAACAACGGAGGGAAACCCATTCCTAGCCGTCTTCATCAGCAGCGAGGAGAACCTAAAGAACCTGGATAAGCTGCAGGCCATCAATAAACGGATCGCAGACCCCGATGAGATAGGCATCGAGGAGATTGGGCCACTCATCAATGAGGGCAAGGCTGTTGTCATTCAATCCATGAGTCTTCACGCCACAGAGATAGGGGGCACCCAGATGTCCCCAGAGTTGGCGTATGATCTCATCACCCGTGATGACGCTGAGGCTCAGCGTATCAGGGATGAGGTCATCAGCATCATGGTGCCCAGCTTCAACCCGGATGGCCAGATAATGGTCACAGACTGGTACAATGAGTGGCTGGGAACAGAGTACGAGGGATGCTCGACGCCCTTCCTCTACCACAAGTACTGTGGCCACGATAACAACAGGGACGCCTTCATGCTCAACACCGTGGAGAGCAACTACATGGCTGAACTCATGTTCAGGTCATGGCCGCCACAGGCATATCAGGACCATCACCACATGGGCAGCTACGGTGCACGTCTCTACGTCGCGCCCTACAGCGACCCAATTCACCCCCACGGTGACCCGCTGGTATGGCGTGAGCTTCAATGGTATGGAAGCCATATGGCTTACAAGCTGGAGCAGGAAGGCAAACAGGGTATTGTGAACGCTGCTATATTCAGCGGCTGGGCACACATGGGTTACCACTGGATCGGCATCTACCACAACATACCCAGTATGCTCACCGAGTCAGCCTCAGCCAAACTAGCCACTCCTCTGTATATTCACCCAGAACAACTCAAAGCCGAGACCAAGGCAGGCAGCCTCGTGGGCACAAGGATGATGCCCCACTACAAGCCATCAACAAACTTCCCCAACCCATGGCCCGGCGGCTGGTGGACCCTAAGAGACATCGTTGAGCAGCAGAAGATCGCAGCATGGGCGCTTCTGGACCACGTGGCTCGCAACAAGGAGACAGTGCTCTGGAACCAGTACCAGAAAGCGGTGAGGCAGACAGAGCGAGGCGCAGAGGAAAGCCCACAGATGATCATAGTGCCCGAGGATCAGCATGACCCACGTACAGCCGAGTTGATGATCGAGAAACTCATGGCACAGGGCGTGAAGATATACAGATCCAAGGAGCCATTCACAGCCGATGGGTACATTCATGGAGAGGGAAGCTACCTCATCCCCCTCGCTCAGCCCAAGATGGGTCTCATAAAGACCCTGCTGACACAGACAAGGTTCCCGGATGATAGCTTCACGAGGATGGGTGACGGTACTCCCCACAGGCCATATGATTCAGCCACTGATACTATGGCTGAGTTCATGGGGGTCTTTGTGCATTCGGCTGACTATTTGAGTGACTTCCAGGCAGAGCCGGTAACCGATTACAAGAAGCCGACAGGAGTCGTTGATGAAGACAGCAAGGTCGGCTACCTGCTGGATACACGTGAGAACCACGCCTTCAAAGCAGTCAACATGCTTCTACGAGAAGATGTGCCGATAAAACGCGTAACTGAGACCCTCATGGCAGGCGACCATGAGCTACCCGCAGGGTGCTTTATCGTCGAGCCAGGCTACGAGGAGAAGATGCGCCCAGTTGCTGAAGAGTGTGGGGTAAATTTCCACGCACTCGTAGAGATGGACGCCGAGATGGAGCCAGTAAAACAACTCAGAGTCGGCATGTACGACAGGTTCTGGGGCGGTAACATGGACACAGGGTGGACACGGCTATGCCTAGAACAGTACGGCTTCGACTATGAACTGCTATTCGACGATGACATACAGGAGGGTGACCTCAGCGAGTACGATGTCATCATATTCGCCCACGATAACCCTGAGATGATCAAGGGCGGAGAAGACCTCAAAAAGTGGTGGAACGAGACGAGACCCGACTGGCCGCTACCAGAGTACCCGCCGGAGTACGAGTCAGGGCTCGGAGACGATGGCAAGAAGAAGCTGGTTGAGTGGACCAGAAACGGGGGAACCCTCCTCTGTATCGGCGGAGCCTCAGAGTACGCCATAGATATACTGGACTTACCCATATCCAACGTCCTCAAAGGCGTAAACAGCAAGGATTTCCACTGCCCAGGCAGCACACTAAGGATGCTCGTGGAGAACACCCACCCAGCAGCCTATGGCATGCCCGAGGAAGCACTCGCACTATTCTGGGGAAGCCCAGCCTTCAAGATAAAACCCGGGCCAAACAACCACCTCTACGAGGTGATCGCTGTCTACCCTGAGAGCGATATACTTGAGTCTGGGTGGCTCGTAGGTGAGGAGAAGATAGCTGACAAGATCGCTGCCATCAACGCCCATGTGGGTGAGGGAAACGCGGTCCTCATGGGTCCAAGGATACAGCACAGGTGCCAGACCCATGGCACATTCAAGCTGTTATTCAACAGTCTCCTCGGCTAACTACTCCATTATTTTACCTAAATTTTTGAGGAATTATGCGGTGCCTTGTGGATTAGGTTAGCTTGTAAAGTACTCGTATACTCCTTGACTAACCTTTGCGATTACTTCCTCGGCTTGGTAGATGTCCTCTGCGCCCATGGTGAAACATGTTAAGATGTAGCGGACACCAGATTCCTTTATGGTTATTACGCCGACATCGTTTCTTATCCCGGGCAGACTCCCAGTCTTTCTCTGTAATAGCAGCTTCTTCAGGGGCAGATACTTGGGTATCCTATAGGTGCCTGTCTGGCACTTCGCCATGATACCCAGTATGGCTTGGCAGCTCTCCACGTCCGCAGCCTTCCCGGTGGCGATGAGTTCAATGAGCCTGGTCATCTCCTCTGGCGTGGAGACATCATTATCCTCGGTCTCAAGACTCCACGAGCCACTGTAGTCGCCGCTCTCGGCGGCATTCTGGAAAACATCGATGGTCATCTCTTCAAGCTTGAGATCGTTTACCCCAACGAGGTCAAAGAGCATCTGCCTGCAGTACTTGGTGACCCGTGTGTTTTTGAGGTCAAGGTCCAGCATCGCGTTATTGATGTTCTCAAACCCAGCCTTCTTCACAATAAGGTCTGTTGCAGTGTTATCGCTGAGTATCATCATCAGGCTCAATAGGTCCCTGTAGGAGACCGGCAAACCCTCGCTGAGCTCCTTAAGGATACCCGAGCCCGGCACCTTATCCCCTTCCCTCAGAAGCACCTGATCATCCAGATTGATCATACAATCCTCTACCTGCCTGTAGAACTCGACAATAACAGGCACCTTGAAAACGCTCGCCGTTGGGAAGAGCATATCCCCGTTGAGGTTCGCTGTCTCTCCTGTATCCAGGTTTTTCACCGAGACCCCGAGTACTCCTTTGAAGCCTTCCGCGGGCTCCTTTATCACATCAATAAGATCCATGGATAATGTATCTGTTCAGGCGTCTAAAATCCTTCTATATCATTATCAGTGTGTAGCACAGTTATAATCTGATAAAACATGAGTGAAGAACCAGTTTACATAGCTGAGGTGTTGAGTGTTTTGAAGAACTGCAGCGCAGGGCACAAGGTTGGGGATAAGTTTATGGTAAACACCCACAAGACCGGCGGAATCTGTGGATACTGTTACCATGAGATGTTCCCCACATTGATGAACATGTGCTACGGTGGTCAGATCCCTTGGTATGACAACGATGAGTGGAAGTACGAGTGCCCCGACAGGTGGAACCTCGTAACCTTCAAGGTTACCAAGAAGAAGTAACCAACCCTTTTACTACAAGGCTCTGTATCGCTGCAACAACATTTAAATTCCTTATATCCTCACCAGCCTTACATTCGAGGCACTGAGAAATGAGCGAAGCAAAAAAAGGGATGTTCTGGTTTATCCAGGGAAACGTCAAGATTCTAATGATATGTAGAGTTCTCTGGGGCTTCAGCACAAGCATCGTTTACCCCTTCTTCAGCCTATATATCCTCGCCCTCGGGGGAAGCAACACCGATATCGGCTTGATAAACAGCCTCGGCATCATAGCCGGTATGATACTGTACCCTGTTGGGGGCTATATCGCTGATAAGGCGGGTAGGGTGAAACTCATTGGATACAGTACCATACTGTACGCCTTTACCCACATATTCTTCGTAATAGCAACAGATTGGCGTATGGTTGCGTTAGGGCAATTTACCAGCCAACTCCTGTTATTCTATATGCCAGCCATGAACGCCCTAGAGGCTGACAGTCTCCCACTCGGTGTTAGGGGTAAGGGTTACGCCATGATCATGGCTGTGCCCACTGCTGTACGTATTGTTGCCCCTGTATTCGGCGGGTATCTTATCGAGTGGTTCGTTGTATCCAGCGGGTTTACCGCCGATGAGGCTCTGATCCGAGCTGTTAGGATCTGCTGGGGTATAGCACTATTCACGGGGTTCTTAGTTGCATGGCTGCGTCTCAAATACCTCAAGGAGACAGTGACGGAGGAGGAGGCATCTGAGAAGTTCAGCTTCGCACAGATCCCAAAGATGATTATGCCCGCCTATAGGAGCATCTTCGAGAGCATCAAGTGGATGGACAAGAGCCTTAGGACCATCGTCATACTTGAGATGTTCACATGCTTCTTCATCGCCATGAGCGCACCATTCTACGTCGTCTACGCCAAAGAGGTAATCGGATTGATAGAGAGCCAGTGGGGCTTAATCATGTTCATCAGTGGACTCCTAGGCATCCTCGTAGCGTTCCCGCTGGGCTCAACCGTCGATAAGATTGGCCCAAGAAAGATGATCCTGCTGGGTATGTTCCTCGCACCCGTGATCATCTGGAGCTATCAGTACATGGGTGGATTCATAGGAGTAGCCCTGATACTCTGCGGCATAGTGCTCTGCAACAACATCATGATGCCAGCCTTCAGCACAATAATCGCCAACAGCATCCCCCGGAGCCGACGTGGAAGAATATACAGCCTCCTAGGTGAGAGAGGGATATCCATCAGTTTCGGAAACTTCTGGGGCGGCGGCTTCCTGTTATTCCCACCTGCAGCGTTGGGTGCCTATGTCGGGGGCTATGTTTACACTCTTAACCCCAATTATCCGTGGATGATTACCGCTGTAGCGTTATTGATTGCAGCCGTTATGGCGCTGCTCTGGGTTCATGAGCCAAAGGAAGCCCAGCAGTAAACCCTCCTCTTTACTCAAACCACGGCTCTGCCTTAAGCCGTGAAGCATTTTCCTGTAAAACCGTTGCTCGGTGTCTTCAAATACGTTAAAACTACAACTATAATCATGAAACCCAAGGTACTGATCAGCCCTGACACAGATAATGTTCCTAGGGATGTTACCGATTCACTGAAAGAACTCGCTGAAGTCGAGTACGTAAAGAGACCCTATGACGATAAGCTCAAAGACGCTTACGCGGTTCTGGTCGGCACAGAGCCCATCGGGGCAGAGTATCTGGACAAGGCGCCAAAACTGAAGCTTGTGGCGCGATTCGGAGTAGGATACGACTCCGTTGATGTCGATGAATGCACCAAGCGAGGTATAACTGTCACACATACCCCTGAGGTGCTGAGCAGTGGAGTGGCTGACCATACATGGGCGCTTATCCTCGGCTACAACCGACACATACCATTAGCAGATAATTTCACGAAAACAAAGTGGGCAAAACGTGAGGGCTTTATCCCCTTTGGGTGGGACACCGAGGGCAAGACCTTGGGCATACTTGGGTTGGGAAGGATCGGGCTGGAGGTCCTGAAAAGGGCTCAGGGGTTCCCAGTTAAGACAATCTACAATGATCTCATACGCCGTGAGGACCTTGAGAAGAAGTATGGCGTAGAGTATGTTTCCTTCGATGAGTTGATGAGGAGAAGCGATATTCTAACAATACACCTGTCTCTACAGGAATCAAGCCGAGGCATCATCAATAAAGCCGCGTTGGCGAAGATGAAGCCCACAGCCCTAATCGTAAACACCAGTAGGGGACCTGTGATCGATGAAAAAGCGTTAATCAAGGCGCTTCAGGAGAAGAAGATAGGCGGAGCAGCGCTGGATGTCTATGAGAAGGAGCCCACTCCACTGGATAACCCTTTGCTGAAACTTGATAACGTGCTACTTACGCCTCACTGTGCCTCCGCTACATGGGAGACACGTCGAAAGATGGCTGCGCGATCCGTTGGAAACATCAAGGTTTTCCTTGAGGGAAAACGTCCACCGCATGTGGTTCCAGAGCAGCGGGGTGTCAAGTTCTAGGCTTTATTCTTTAATATCACCTTTGATAGCTTAGACAGATATGGCTGAGCTACAGACTAACCTCGTAGTTATGGTAGCCTGCTATCTATACATCGTCGCGGTGATCCTTATCGCGGGTTATCTCAAACGCGGTGTACTTGACCCGAAGACGAGCAGAAAATTTCTTCACTCAATGATAGGGAACCTGCCCCTGATTATGCCCTTTTTCACACAGAGCATCTTTCCTTTTCTCGTGGCGAGTCCATTCATACTCGTAACGTTTCTGGCTACTCCATACAGCCCGTTCCCTTGGCTCACTGAGAAACTCAGCAGCCTCAGCGACTTAACCGAGGAAGGACACCACACGGGGCTTGTATTGTACGCCATAAGCTACACTGCGTTAGCGTATCTCTTCGGCACTCAGCCCTATTTTGTAGCTGCCGGTATTTTCCCGATGGCTTATGGTGATAGTTTGGCTGCGCTTATCGGTATGAGGTATGGTAAGACCAAGCTTGGTAACAAGAGTCTGGAGGGCTGCGCAGGTATGTTTTTCGGGAGCCTTATCAGTCTGTTTCTTGGGATGGCTTATTTTTCATCAATCTATGGCTTCAACTTTATTGATCAGATAGTACCCTCACTACTCGTAGCCATTGTAGTTACCGTTGCGGAGTTTTTCAGCCCCAGCGGATTGGATAATATAGCCGTACCCGCATTAGGTGCATTGACATTCATCCTCGCAGGGGGCGGCGTCTAGACTGTTCATAGTGTTTGATGGACTCGATGGCTCAGGGAAGAGCACCCAAGCCGAGCTGCTCTGCAAACACATAACCGATCTGGGCAAGACCCATATTCTACGCGCTCATCCATCGGGGGACAACTTTTTCGGTAGGCTGAGCAGGGCGTATCTTCTCATGGATGGTAAGCGGGCGAGGATATCCGCCAGCATATTCTATCTTTTTGATGTGGTTCGTTCTGTTGTGCTTTACTGGTGGAGACCCGTCGATTACGTCGTTTTTGTCAGGTACTTGATGGGCACCGCGTATCTCCCAGAGTCACTCTACAAACTGGGTTACCTGTTTTTCCTCAGAATCGTGCCAAATAGCTCCCACATGTTCTTCATAGACACCTCTCCAAAGGAGGCGCATAACAGGATCGAGGAAAATAGGGCTCATAAAGAGATGTTTGAGAGCCTAGAGAAGCTTGAGAAGGTTCACAAGAAGATCACCCAGCTCGCCATGAGGACAGAGTGGAAAGTAATAAACGGCGACCAGCCCAGTGATGAGATTCATAGGCAGGTCAAATCTTATCTGGCGCTCTAAGCCCCAGCATCAAAAGGGCGACAAACAAGCAGACCCCAACCTGAACATAAAACGGGGCGTAAAAACCCAGACGCTCATACATTATTCCGGCAAGCCAAGCAGCTGGCAGGCTGCCGAATTTCCCGTAGGCATCCATCTTGCCGAATACCATGCTGCGTTTCTCCTGATTCACGGTCTCCGTTATGTAGCTGGTGTAGGATGGTATCCAGAAACCCATGTCCAATGCGGAGAACGCGTAGAAGAATATGAAAAACTCGATCCTATGCGATAATATGAACCCGATCGGTGTTATCAACGCCATACCCATACTCATGAGCAACCCCTTTTTTCGTCCTATCCTGTCAACGAGTTTACCCAAGGGTATGGAGCTCACTGCTGAAGTGAGGTTGAAGGCAGTGGTCATCAGACCCAGTTGGATGGTTGTGAAACCGAATTTCTCGGATAAGGCTCCATATAGGAGGCTATATGCAACAGTGTAGCTGAACCCCATCAATAACATCGATATGTATAGTCTGAAGAGTTCCCGCTCTGGGACAAACGTGTTTTTGAGTCTTTCAATGATTGATATCTTTGGTTTATCGTTGTTTTTCAGCGTCTCGTTGAGGTATCTGTAGCAGTATAATGTGCCGACTGTGTCTCCGATTACCATCAAGTAAAAGATAGGCGCGTATCCCATCCTGAGTGCGATGTATCCTCCAAGTGTAGCTACGACGGTGTTGACTCCCTGAGAAATAGTCATCAGGGTGCTCATGGCTGTGGCTCTCTGCGTGGTGTCCACTGACTCCGTTATCAAGGCGCTTCTAGCCGGGTTACCCATGTAGAACATAGCCGTTAATCCCATGAATGCCCCGAAGCCAACAAAAGCCCAGAAGCTATCTGATACAATTAGGAACCCGACCGATATTACTCTGCAGAAAATTGTCGCGATGATTACTGGTTTTCTACCATACCTGTCGCTGATGTATCCCCAGAAGAACAAACCGATACCGGTGCTTGCATTGATCACTGTCTGGACGAGACCTAACTGTAACAGATTGATCCCGGTGCTGAGAAGATATGGCTGCCAGATAACGTAAAACATGCCGAGCCCAATCTGACCTAGGAGTGTCTGCACCGCTAATATGCGGATGTTGCCTTCTAGTGCGAGGTATCGGCTTAGTTTCTCCAACTAGTAAAACCAGAAAGGCTTATGGTGTTTCTCTGATAAAAAAGAAGCGAAATTAGATGTATTTTTTGAATAAATCTATGTTGTGTTTTACCTCAGACACATCATACATTCCGATGTTCCAAGCATCGATGAAGTCTTTGAACTGGAGACACCACTCGATAACCTCATCCCCTCTTTCCCTGAATCTTCCCGCGTTCAGGAGCTTGATAACATAGACTCCTCTGCCGTCCTCCTTCAGCGCCCTGATGGCTTCGATTCGCTCCTCAAGTGTGCCGTCATCCATCACAGCGCCCATCATGTTCAGGGTCGTGCAGACCACATCGATCTCTGGGACATCCAGCACCTGCCTGAGAACCTTGGTGCTGTGAGTGCTGAGCGCCGTAGCCCGTATCATGCCTGATTCTTTTGCCTCCAACCAAGCCTTCAAGGCGCCTCTTCGCTCATCCAGCGACCCCGAGTGGTAATGTTTCCCAAGAGCATCTATTCTATCAACTGGCTCTGGCGGCACAATGTGAAGAAACATGATATCAACGTAATCTGTGCCTAGGGATTTCCTGCTATATTCCAGCGCCTTCCAGCCCTCCTCCTCAGACTGAGCACTGGACTTGTCAGCTATCACAACCCTCTTTCGATCCACGATCTTCAAAGCCTCAGCCACATGCGGGTGAGTCCCATAGTCATCACTGGTATCCCAAGTGTTCACGCCAAGCCCCAACGCGCCTTTAAGAATCTGCGCTGCCTCCGCCGGCGTCTTATCTCCCTGTGTACGGTTACCATCCGGTCCCTTCTTGAAGTTGAATGGCTCTGTGCCGTAGATGAGTCTTGATACCTCAACCTTGCTCTGACCTAGTCTGATCTTCTGCATGGGTTCTCAACCACATGTACCGCTATGCTTGGTTAAGTCTATTCAGTTTCACTGCCCCATGCCTTCTCCAAGTCCTTCAACCCGGGAACCATGAAACCCATCAGGGAGCCAATCAAAATAGTAGCCCCAGCTATTACGAACCAGAAGCGAATCCCAAACAACTCAGCGACCGGTCCAGCTATCACCAAGCCAATGGGTGAGACTGCGATACTTGTAGCCATAACGAGGGTGAGTACCCTGCCCTGCATCTCATGCGGTATGACTGTTTGAAGTACGCTGAAGAAGCTGCTATTGCCGATAGCGTTCATAAAACCAAATACAAAGACGAACCCTATTCCAACTAGAAACATATCCGCAGGGGTCTGGCTGAACCCAAGCAACCCAAGGCTTGAAACGAAGAGAGCCGAGAAAGCCGTCTTCCCTTTACTCTTGAATCCACCCCAGATTCCTAGAGCTATGCCCCCGAGGATCAACCCTAACCCGTTTGCGGACTGCACCCACGCTAACTCTATGGCGCCTCCTTTGAAGTAGGTAGTAATCAGCAATGGCAGTAGGGTAAACGCTGGATTTGTTACTAGGTTAATCATCAACGAGATGCCCATAATCATCACCAGCGGCTTCTTTGACCATATCCAAGTGAAACCCTCCTTCATATCAGCCAGAACGCCTCGGGCGCTGATATCTCCTCGCTCAGGCTGAGGAATAGAGATGAAAAACAGCGGCCCCACGGCGAACAGGGCAGTAACAACATCCACGGCTAAAACATACTGTATCGGTAACAGCTCAAGCAGCAAAGCACCTGTCGGAGGAGCCACTATCGCCACCAGCCCCTGTAGGCTCTGGTTCAACCCGGCTACCCTTGAGAGGTGATGTTTCGGCACCATCATGCTTGTGGATGCCTGCATGGCTGGCCACTGGAACGCCCCACCCGCTGATCTGAACAACATCACGGCATAGATATGCCAAACCTCGACCCTGTCAAACGCAAAAAGAACCGCCAAGACCATTATGGCCGCCGCTATCAGGCTGTC